>CBDUXZ010000001.1:0-19340 GCA_965371325.1 uncultured bacterium
TGCCCGTGGCCTCAGGCACAGGACTTGCATGGTCGAGTTCGGGGTCTTTCATCTGCAAGCTCGAAGAAGATGATGGCCCTTTCCCCTAGGATCTCTCGCTAACGTCGACGCGCAAGCGCGACCTCGGCCGGAGCCTTCCAAAGCCCTGAAGTCCCGAGCAGCAAGAGAGCGAGGCGCGCATGGAACGACAGGCAGTCAAGAAGCTCTATACGGAAAATGCATCGTTTTATCATCGGCTCTTCGTGGATTTTTTCCTGTACGGGAAGGGCTTGAAAGCGGCGCTGCGGAAACACGTCGGGCTGAGGACGGGAATGAAGGTGCTGGATGCGGGTTGCGGCACGGGCATCCTGACGCGAAACCTCTATGAGATTGCGCAGGATAACGGCCTTCAGAACGTGGAGTTTCATGGGCTGGATTTAACGCCGGCCATGATGGATCTGTTCAAAGCATGGATATCAGATCGAAGGGCAACCGGGATCACGCTGCAGCAGGCGGACGTTTTGAAGCCGGAGCAATTGCCGCAAACGTGGCGCAATCATGATGTTGTGGTCTCGTCAGGAATGCTGGAATACCTCTCCAAGGACGAGATCGTGGATGCCTTCAGGAACCTGAACGGCCTGCTCGGAGAAGAGGGAACCATGATGGTCTTCATCACGAAGCACAACATCCTCAACAAGTGGCTGATCCAGGCATGGTGGAAGGGTAATATGTACAAGCGGGACGAAATCAGCCGTGTATTTCATGATGCCGGCCTTTCGATGGAGTTCAAGCGGTTCCCGTTCCCTTACAGCCATCTGAATTTGTGGGGACATGTCATGGTGGTTAAAAAGAAAGCAGGGTGATGGCCATGCAAGCATGGGTTTATCTGGTAGGCGCAATCGCGCTGGAAGTGGCGGGTACGACCTCGATGAAGTTGTCCGAGGGATTTTCACGACTGACCCCGTCAATCCTCATCTTCGTGTTTTATGCGTTTTCTTTTGCCTTGCTCACGCTGGCACTGAAGACCATCGAGTTGAGCTTTGCCTATGCCGTATGGTCCGGTTTTGGGACAGCACTTATCGCCACGATCGGATTTGTTTATTTCAAGGAGCCCGTGACGCTGCTGAAGATCGCTTCCATTCTTTTGATCGTCGTCGGTGTCGTGGGGCTCAACCTGGGTGGCGCGAGGCATTAAAGACGCGCGCGGCCGTTTTCAGGACCGGGAGAAACACGATGGTTCGCACGACGGTCGTGGGAAGCTGGCCCATTCCCTTCGGGCTCAAACCGGGGCTCACCGAATACTACAAGGGCGATCTCGGCGACGAGGACGCGCGCGATATTCTCCAGGCGGCGGCGCGGATCGCGATGGATGAGCAGCGCGCCTGCGGGCTTGATCAGATCATGGGGGGTGAAGTGTTCGCGCCGGACTTCGTTCACCACGTTCCGCCGCGGCTCGCGGGCCTCGAAGTGGTGAAGAAGCGCGATCACAGGGCGGGTATCGAGGGGCTCGGCCAGTACACCATTTCGGGCGATATTTCCGCGCCACGGGGCACCGGACACGCAGCCGCCTATCGGCGTGAAAAGGAGATCGCGCCCGATCTCGACAAGGCCGCGGTCCCTTCCGTGATGACCATGACGCTCCCGTTCCTGGCGGATCCCGAGCTGCCCGCCCAGATGGAGAATATGGCGAAGGTCGTCGAGCGCGAGGTGCGCGACATGGTCGAGGCCGGCGCGGCCGAAATTCAGCTCGATGCCCCGGTCGAGGCGGCGGCTCTCGTCATCGAAGCGCGCGCCATCGACGAGATCGTGCCCTGGCTCGTCTATCCCTTCCGCAAGGTGAGCGGGGTGAGGCGCACCGTGCACTTCTGCCTGGGTGACATGGGGCGCCGCCCCGCCACGCAGGAGCAACACCTCCGCAACCTCGTCCCCCTCATCGAGGCGCTGGAGGGGGCGATAGACCGCGTCCATGTGGAATGCTCCTACGCCGGCCAGTGGAAGGAAGTCGCGCTTCTTGAAAAAGTACCGGAGTCGATGGAAGTAATTGCCGGGATCGCCGATGTGAAGTCGGAACCCGAAAGCGAAGAAGCCCTCCGCGATCGCCTGAAGGCACTCCTGGGCGTACTGCCCGAGGAGCGGCTGCTGGTCTCATCCTCCTGCGGTTGCGGGCGAATGCCCCATGACGCTGCAATCACTCTCATGCGGAACCTGGTGAGAGCCGTCCGTTCGATTTAGGGCGTCTTCCTGTCAGGCCGTCAAACATGTGCGGCCCGGCCCACAAGCCGGCGCAGGACGGTCCCTGCCCGCGTCTCTCCCCGCGAAAAGCCCCATCTTTTTAATCCATCCCAGAGGCCCGATCGAGAATTTGATCGGCGTGTCAGATCTGAGAAGCATCGATCCAACGCCCTCTGCCCGGGGGCGGAACGGGTTCATAATTCAGTCGTTTTGCCGATAATGATGAACCGGGGTTGGCAACGCTTCGGCGCCGCCCAGGCCGGTCTGCCCGGAGAGCGCCGGATGGCCATTCGGCATACGGGCGGAGGCTCCGGTCCAAGCGCCGGCGGGGTCCGGGAAATAAAGAGTTCAGAAGGGCGAGGGGACAATCGAATGGTGATTCTCCGTAGGCGAAAATTCATCATCAACAAACACCTGCAGTACCGATTCGCCCTGTTGAGCATTTTTTATGTGGCTGCTTTCCTTTCGGTTCTTGGCGCCGCGCTTTTCATCCCGCTCGCGATCCAGATGGAGACTATCGATTTAAACCTCGATGCGCATCTTTACGCGGCGGATCGGTTCCTCTATCTGCACAAGGTTTTCTGGCCGGTGGCCCTCGCCAGCATTTTCACGATATGCGTTCATGCCATTTATGTCTCGCACAGGCTTGCAGGGCCGCTCTATCGTCACATGCGTACCTTTTCGGACGTTGCAGATGGAAAAATCCCGAAGGCTGTGCGTATCAGAGAAAAAGATTACCTCAAGGAAGAAACGGAAATCATCAACGCCATGCTGAAAAGCCTTCGGGAGGAAATTGGAGGGCTTCAGGAAGAACAGGCGGAGATGACCGTCCTGATCTCCGGGCTTGGTGATGCGACACGGGGGGGCTCGGAGGAGGAGATCCGGAAAGCTCTCCTTGCCGTTTCAGAAAAAGAGAAGGAAATTGCCGCCAGGCTGAACAGTTTCAAGGTCGAGTAGCGAAAACCGTACGGGTATAGTTTATGGGGTTTCGGTGTCGAGGGGTCAGGTTGGATAAGAGACTGCTGCCATGCGTCGCGGGGGCAAGCCCGTCGGGCTTTACCCTCATCGAGCTTCTGGTGGCGATGGCGGTCATAGGAATTCTGGCCTCGATTGCGATCCCCAACTATCTCCGGTTTCTGGATCGCGCGAGAATAGGCCGGGCGAGGGCGGAGCTTCAGGGCATCGCCAGGGTCCTGGATGCGAATAAGACAACCGAGGTAACGCTTCCCGTCGTGCTCGCGGAAGTCGGTGAAGGCGGGAAGATAGATCCCTGGGGGAACCCCTACGTCTACCTGAACCTGGTTCTGTTCCCGGGCGGCGCGAGACTCGACGGGGGCGGGAACCCGCTGAACACGGACTACGACCTCTACAGTCCCGGCCTGGACCATGTGACTTCGGTCGATATCACCAACCCCCCGAGCGTGGACGATGTGGTCCGCGGAAGGGACGGCGCCTTTTTAGACATTTCCAGCCATTACTAGGCCTCATCGCACCCCTTCCGCGCGTTAGCCCCGGAGGCGCACGCCGGACCGTCCTCTCAGAGCCCGTGATTGGGCCAGGCGGGCTTCAGGTTTTTGTCGATGAAGGACTGTGCGCCGTAGCTGTGCTTGTCTTTCCGAAGGAACATCGAGAGCACCATCTCCGCCTCGATTCGAAGCCGCTCTTCCATCGTTCGGCCGACACCCCGCATGACGGATTCCTTGTCTGATCGGATCGCGCCCTGGGGCAGCTCGGCGATGCTGCGGGCCAGCTCCAGCGCGCGTTTGTAAGCGCTCCCCGCCGGCACGATCTCGTTCACAAGGCCGAGCCTGTAAGCTTCATGAACGTCTATCCGCCGACCCGTTATGATGAGCTCCATGGCGTGGGCGTAACCCACGATGAGCGGCAGGCGTACCGTGAGGCCGTCGCCGCCGACAATGTTCCAGCGCCGCTCGAGCGCGCCGAACTCGGCGTTCTCGGCCGCAATGCGAATGTCGGCCAGCAGGGCGGTCTCGAAACCCGCCGCGAAGGCGTAGCCGTTCACTGCGGCGATGATCGGCTTGAAGATGTCGGCGCGGCGCGTGTAACCGCAGTATCCCTCCGAGTTATAGACATCGACCCGGAACTGATCGAATGTGCCCATGTCCGTCAGCGCGGCCGCGTCGTTCAGATCCCACCCCGCCGAAAAAGACTTGTCGCCTGCGCCCGTCAGGATGGCGACGAAGGCGTCTTCATCATCCCTGAATCGCTTCCAGGCGTGCTGCAGATCGCTGTTCATGACCGTGTTGATGCAGTTGTGCTTCTCCGGACGGTTCAGCCGGATGGTGACGACGTGTTCATCCTTTTCATACTGAATGGTCGTGTACTTCACGGTGGCACCTCCTCTGGAACCAGGGCATCGATAAAATCTCCCGCGAGCTTCACGCGCGGGGGCTTCAGGTTTTCTTCGCCCAGGGCGGTTCGGGGCTGATCACGTTTTCTCGCCCGGGCTGGCGGCCGGCCGGCGCCTGGCTGTAGTCGCCGAAGAGGGCGTCACGCTCCTTGATCGCCGCTCCGACGCCTCCCTTGGCCGCGGTTTCGATGAAGCCGAGCGATTCGGGAATGTTGCGCATGTAGCCGTCGAGGATCGGGCCGAGCGTTTGCGTGCTGTGCAGCCCCATGTTCTCGTAGGCCTGGTTGACGATGAGCTTCATTGCCGCGAGCTGGGCTGGAGGAAGCGTCGCAAGCCGCTCGGCCGCGGCGCGCACTTCGTCCTCCAGCTTGGCGAAGGGGACGGCCTTGTTGATGAGTCCGATCTCCACCGCCTTCTTCCCGCTTAACGCTTCGCCGGTCAGGGCAAGCTCTTTCACCTTCGTGAGGCCCAGGCGGTAGATCCACATCCCCGTCAGGTAGCAGCCCCAGGCGCGGGAGTAGGGCGTGCCGATCTGCGCGTCGTCCGAGGCGATGACGAGATCCGCGCACAGCGCCATGTCGGAGCCGCCGCCCACGCACCAGCCGTGAACCTGGGCGATCACCGGTTTGGGAGTGCGCCACAGGCTCATGAACTTCGGGACCGGCGCTGTGAAGGGGCTCGTCGCGAGCACCATGTCCTTGCCGGGATCCCACCGGCCATCCGTGGTCAGGTATTCCTTGAAGTGACCGAAGTCGTCTGAAAAATCGAAGCCCGCGCAAAACGCGCGGCCGGCGCCGCGGAGCACGATGACGCGCACGCTCTCATCGCGGGTCGCCTTCGCCACCGCCGACTCAATCTCGTCCGGCATGGGAGGCACAATCGTGTTCAGGCGGTCCGGCCGGTTCAGCGTGATGGTCGCAACCGGACCGTCCACCCTGTAGAGTAGGGTCTCGTAACTCATACTGGCTCCTTTCAGTGGGCTCGGGCGTGAAAGCCCTCCCGCCATGGATATCATGAAGGCCCTGTTGAAGTGAATGGGGCGGCGCGCCGGAGGGGGCGGCCCCAGGGACGCAACGCCAGAGGAGGCAATAGATGACCACCGTCCGCCGGGCGCGTTTGACGAAAATCGGCTGGGAAGACGATCTGGAAATCGAAAGCGCGGAAGAGGAATTTGCGCCGCCCGAAGGCAATCAGGTGCGCGTGGAAGTGGAAGCCTGCGGGGTGTGTCACCGCGACTGCATCGATCGCTCGGGACGCTTCAAGTTTATCCAGATTCCCGTGACGCCGGGGCATGAGGCGGTCGGCCGGGTGATAGGGGTCGGGCCCGACGTGACGGACTGGAAAATGGGCGACCGGGTCGGAACCCTGCACCGCGATTTTTGCGGGTCTTGCGGCCCCTGCAGGGATGGAAGCGCGTCGCTCTGCGAGAGCGCCGCAGCACTCCTCGGTTTGATCATCGACGGCGGTTATGCGACGCACATGGTTGCGCCGGAAAGGTGCTTCTTCGTAGTGCCCGAGGGGGTGCCGGCCGCCGAAGCGGCCGTGCTTCATTGCACCTTCGGTACGTCTTACCGTGGATTCCGGCGATCGGGGCGGGTGGAGGAGGGCCGGCACGTGCTGGTCACGGGCGCCAACGGCGGCGTGGGAACCGCAGCCATCCAGGTTGCGCGCCGCATGGGCGCGAGCGTGACGGCGGTGGTGCGTGGGGAAGGACAGGAAGCGTACGTGCGTGAGCTGGGCGCGGATAACGTGGTTGTCGATCCGGGCGACGGCTTTCACAAGAAGCTGACTGGCCCCGCCGACGTGGTCATGGAGTGCGTGGGCCAGCCGACTTTCAATGCATCGTTAAGAGCCCTCCGCCCCGGCGGCTGCGTCATTGTGGTGGGCAACGTGGTGCCGGAGCCCGCGTCGGTAAACCTGGGCCTCATCGTCACAAAGGGGCTCCGGATCATGGGAAGCAGCGGGGCCACGCGGGAAGACATGAAGGCGCTCCTGGCGATGCACGAGAAGGAGCCCTTCTCCGTGCAGATCCAGGAACAGGTGGACCTGCAGGAAGCCGATCGCGCGCAGCGGCTGGTGCAAGCGGGCGGCCTTCAGGGACGGATTGTGGTCGTTCCAAAGCGGGGGTAACGCGGCGGCTACTCGCTCGCCGGAAGGGGCACAAGGAAAGAAAGGAAAGCCTGACCCCCCAGGAGGCGCCGCAGGCGGGCCCACTGGTTGGCGTGGGCGATGGCGATGGCGAGCTCCAGGATGCCCCTGTCGTCGTAGCCCTCCCGGTGGAGCGCGTTGATCATCGCTTCGCTGCTCCGGTACGCGTATCGCGTGCCGACGAAGGCGAATGCCTCCACGGGATCTTCCGGCCGCGCGTGCAGCCCCTCCGCTTCCTCCGCCGTGGCCGGAAGCGCATCCTCGACGGCGCGATCAATGCGCGCAAGGACCGCCGCGTCCAGGTTTGAGCTCTCCCGCTCCTCCAGCATGATCTGTATTGCCTCGACGAGCGTGGGGCGGTTGCGGAGCGCCTCGAGATCGTCTTTCAGCGCCCTTCCTACCACCCGTTCGAATACGGGAGCAACTCCCTCGAGCGCTTCGTCATAACTTTTATCGTAGGGGCGCGTCGACAGATCCATCGCCTTACGGAAGAGCAGGGCCGCGCCCTTCCCCGCGAACTGCCTCAAGGGCTCGAAGCGCCGCAGCCCTTCGGGGAGCCCCTCGGGATCGACGTCGAGCAGATCCGCGACGCGGTTCACGAAATGAAATCCCGCCACAACGAGGGCGTAGTCGAGTGCCGAGTCCCCGACAAGAGCCCGCAGCGCGTCGAGGTCACCCGTTGAAAGCAGTTTTGGCTGCGCCTGCGCTTTGCGGGCAAGCGCGGTCAGCGCCAGCTCGAGCGGCGTGGCGTTGCTTGCCTCCCCCTCCAGCAGCTTGTCGGCGCGGGATGCCTTTCCCCCCGCCGCTTCCATCATGGCCTCGTGGGCGTCGGTGCAGTAGTGGCAGTCGTTCAGGCGCGATACGAGCGATGCGAGCAGTTCGCGCGTCGTGCGCGGCTCGTCTCCCGACCAGCTCGATAACTCCCAGAGCCGGATCATGCGCCGCATCGATTCGGGCTTGAGGCTGAAGATCCGGATCACGTTCGGGATCAGTTTTGTCTCCGCCATCTCGCCCATGTATCGGTAGACTGCGGCGGTCTCGCCGGTTGCCTTGCGGGGAGAAACGACTTCGATGAATGCCATGGCGATCTCCTTGCTCTTATTTATTTCCGCCCTGTATCTCCGATGCCGCATGGCGTCGGGCGTTGCGAATCCCGGGTGATTAATCGAACTGTCGAACGGGATAACCCAGGTAGGCGGAGAGGCAGGCCGTGACCTCCTGGATGTAAAGCGCCTCGTCCTCGCCCTTTCTGCGCAGGAAACACTCCCGGAGCGCGGACTCCACGAGGCCGTACTGGACAGCCGCCGCAACGCGCGTGTTCATGGGGGCTATCAGTCCCCGGCGGACCCCGTCCTCGAGCTGGACCTCGATGGCGGCGATCATTTGCGTCCGGTTTGCTTCCAGCGCGGGAGCGCCTTCCGTGGGCTCGGAGGCCAGCAGAAAGGCCGCCAGCGGCCCCCCGCTGTTTCGCACATAGTCGAAGATGCTGCGGACCATCGTCCCCATGTCGCGGGGATCGATGCGCTGATCAAGGTCGCCGAAGGCCGCCTCGACGAGCCCTCTCCCGTATTGATCTCCCACGGCGACAAGCAGCCCCTGCTTCGACCCGAACTGGTGGTAGAGGGTGCCTTCCGCTACGCCGGCTGCCTTCGCCACGCGGTCCATGCGGGCGCCCCGGAACCCCCGGCGGGCGAACTCCCGCGCGCCCGCCTTGAGGATCCGCGTACGGCGGCCCTCGGGATCCTGACGCCAGGTGCGGCGTCGCGTGTGAGGCTTCGTGGACGTTGCGCCGCTCATGAAGCGCTCCGCTTCGCGCGGTCTGTGAGGAGGCGCTTTATCGCCCGCTTCGCATACCAGGCGGCGCGATGGAAAAGAGAGCTACCGGGGGTATTGGCGAGTATGGCGGGGAAGGTGAGGAAGAGCTTCCTGTTCCCCGAGAGCTTGATCCGTCCGAGCAGGAGCTGAACAACTGCGCTCGTCTCCTCCCGGTGAACCGCCAGGAAGAGTTCTCCCGGACACCGGACCGTCAGATCCGGGTTTTCGATCTCGCCCGGATAGACCTGGCACTGCCGGTTGGCGACGCGCATGACCCATCGTCCGCCCCCCTCGCCTGTAAAATCATACTGGCAGGTAAAGTCGAGGCCCGCCGCCTCCGTGCCCCGGAAGTAGTGGGGCATGTTGCGCATCATCGAATCGATGTTCGAGACGCGAATCCGCTCGAGCTCGACGAGGCGAACGACGGGGTGGCCGGGCCTTCGTCGCTCTGGGGGCGTGCGCCATTCGCCGGGCGGGATGTTGTGCTTCTCCCGGGCGCTCGGCGTGTCGATGACGAATTGCTGATCGGCCTCCCGCCGCGCCTGGTTCAAAGGCTTCAGCTGCGTATCAAGAACCTTCCGCCGCCCTTCCTTGCTTCCCTGAAAGATCTTCTCGATGTCGGCGGGGCAGACGGAAACACAGTTGAAACAGCGATACTCCACCCGGAAAGCGAGTGACTGCCAGAGCGATGCAATCTCGGCGTCGGTCCAGCGCTTCTCGAACCTCTTCGGATTCGCCGCGCCCAGATCCCGTACGAGATCCATGAACCCGGGAATGGAATCGCGATAGGTGTGGTTGTAGCAGGCGAAGAAATCGAACTCACCGTCGCTCTTGATGGCGTCGGTCGGGCATCCCGCGACGCAGAGGTTGCATTTCAGGCACGGGTTCCACGCGATCGGCGTGTCCATCTGCTCGCTTGGAAAATCGAGGTTTGTGATGACGGTGTCGATGAGGCAGTAGGCGCCGAATTTCCGGTGCAGGAAGTTTCGGCTGAGCCCGATGACGCCGAGGCCGGCCGCCTGGGCGACGAGCCTGTGGCTGAGGGGCCAGATCTTGTCGGCCCAGCGCTGCGAAACTTCCTGGGGCCAGCCGATGGTTGTCGTGAGCCCCGCCCCGCCGAGGGATTCGAGGATGTCGACCGTCTTGCGGCCCATTTCGAAAACCCGCTCCTCGCAGGTGTAGAGTTCGTGATTGGCCGACGGCAGGTAACGCGACTGCATCGCCGCCTGGTTCTCTTTTCCAATCAGGCAGACGAGTGTTTTCGCGTGGGGATAGATGTAGAGAATTTCGTCGCGCTCGTGGGCGAGCGCAGGGTCATCGACGGAGATGATGCCCACGTCGTCGGCAAAGGTGGCGATTTTCCGCTTGAACTCCTCCGCCGAAATCGGCGAGACGACGTGGCGCGGCGTGACGTGGTGATCATCGATGGCGTCGATGTCGACAAAGGGCCAGCGCATCTCCGTGCGCCGGGGGAGCTTTAGCGCCTTCGGCCTCCCCGGTGCGGGGAAGGGGAACTTCCAGTCCTTTGAAGAGTTCCGGTGTCCGTGGGGTGTTGCCGGGCCCACGTCGCTCTCCGGCCCGGGCTCACCCTCACGGCCCTTTCGCTCGTACCGACCTTCTACGCGTGCGCGTGTCGCCATGGCGTACTCCCATTCATTTGCGTTTTCTGGTGCGTTTCTTGGCGGCGGTCATGATGGCCGTCATGATTCTGAAAAACCCGAAGGGACCCATGACGGCGCTCGCAGCCGCCAGCCCACCCATGGTTGCCCCCACCAGCCCGTGGAAGTAGACATCCGAGCCTGCCAGGTAGAGGTTCTTCACGGGTGTGCGAACGCCGAGCCACTTTTGCCGAAAACGCTCCGGGGTCCCCGCCAGGCCGTAGATCGCGCCTTCGGGGCTCCGCATGAAATGCTCGACGCTGAGCGGCGTTGAGACTTCCTGGTATTCGACGAGATCGCCGAAGCCGGGAAACTTTTTCTCGACCAGCCCCAGAAGGCCCGCGGCAATGCGATCCTTCAGGGCGCCGTACTCCTTGCCCCGGTCCATCCAGGGACGATCGGCCCAGCGCTTGAAGGCGCCGTAGTCCGTTATCGCCACGATCTCCGCCGTATGGATGCTCGCCTTCGGGTCTTTCAGGGAGGGGAAGGAGAGATAGCAGGCGACGGGGTTCCCCGAAAAGGCGCTTTCGCTCTCCCGATCGCCGTCGTGATCGTAGCTGTCGGCGATCCAGTAGTTCTCCCCCCGGAAACCGAGGCGCGCGGGGCTCTCCTTGAAGCTCACGTAGAGCGAGACCGCGCTGTTGCCCGGCAAGAGCGTGTTCAGCTTGTCGAGGAAGGGCGCCGCCGTCTCCCGCGGAATGAGCTTCGCGTAGGTGGTGTGGGCGCCGGCGCCGGAGATCACCACCGGGGCGAAGTAAGTATCGGTGAGGTCCCGGCCCCCCTTCCGGTGGACGACTTCCACCCCCTTAGCGGCGCCGTTCTCGACGAGCACGCGGGTGACGCGGTGGCGCGTGAGGCACTTTCCGCCCTGCTTCTCGATGACGGGCATGATGTTCGAGGCGATCGCATGGGCGCCGCCGACCGGGTAGTAGCCGCCCCGCAGATAGTGATCGACGATGATCGCGTGGGAGAGGAACGCGCTCCTGTCGGGTGGCATGCCGTGGTCTTTCCATTGCGAGACGAGCGTGGCCTTGAGCTTCGGATCGCGAAAATGTTCATCGAGGTAGTCTTTGGTGATGGTCAGGGCGAGCCGTTTCCCGGCGCCGCCGGGGCCGAGCAGGAGATCGCGAAGCGGGAAGGGGAGGGTGTCGCCGACGAAGCGGCGGCGGCCCCAGCCGACCGCCTTCCCGATGTCCCGGAAGTATCGTTCAATTGCGGCCTCTTCGTCAGGGAAGCGGCTGATGAGATCTCTTTTGAAACGTGCCGGCTCACCGTGGAGCTCGAAGGTGAAGTCCGGGTACACGAAGCGCTCGAAGGGCTCGTTCATCCGCGTCCACTGGATCCCGCCGTCGCTGATGAAGTCCATGATGGCGCGGGGATCGCGCCCCTCGCCCATGTCGCCGATGTAGTGGATGCCCACGTCCCAGGTGAGGTTCCCTGGACGCTTGAACTCGTGGGTGAAGCCGCCGGCGACATAGTGCTGCTCGAGCAGGAGAACGCGCTTGCGCCCCAGCTTCGCAAGGACGCTGGCGGCCGTGAGTGCGCCGATTCCCGAGCCAATCATGATCGCGTCGTAATGGTTGTTCTGGGTCATCGCTTCGATCCTCGGGCCCGAACACCGCCCGGTTCCGCGGCCCTGGCAGGGCTCTTAATTGAGCCTGTCTCAAATGTGAAGCGAGTTTAATTGAGCCTGTCTCAAATTGCAAGACGGTTTTCCCTGTAAACGGGCGATAAATTCGGGGCCCGTGCGAGCGCACGAATTCCCTGAATTCATTCATGAATTTAGAGTGGGCCCTAAGCTACGGTTCCCCTTTCGCGCATGGACGCGATGGCCTCCCCGCCGTAACCGAGTTCGGCGAGAATGCTGTCAGTGTGCTCGCCCGGCATGGGCGCGGGGCCCTGGGGGCTGGCGGGGGTGGCGGAGAAACGAGGCGCGGGGAGGGCCTCACGCAGGGGGCCGGCGGTCGGGTGCTGGGTTTCGCGAAGCGAGGCGTTCGCCTGGACCTGCGGGTGGGTGTGCACGTCGTCGAGGGGCACGATGAGCGCGTGCGGCACGTCGTGTTGCTCGTACAGCGCGCACCACTCGGCCGTTGTCTTGGAGGCAATCATTTCCGTGACGAGTTTGAGCAACTCCTTCGTGTGGCTCATCCGGCCGAAGATCGAGCTGAAACGAGGATCGTCGATCAGATCCTGTCTGTCGGCCGCGCGGCAGGCATTGATCCACTGCTCGTCCGTCAGCGCCGAGATCGTCATGGCGCCGTCGGCCGTCGCGTAGACGCGGTAGATGGTGGAGAAGGGCGGAATGCGCATGACATCTTCCCCCAGGAAAGTATGGTTCATCATGCCGTCGGGCCACAGGAACGCGAGCGCCACGTCGAGCATGGCGATGCGCACATGCTGCCCGCCACGGCGGCGCTCCCGCGCCAGAAGAGCTGCCGTAACGGCCTGCGCCGCGGTGTACGCCGTCGCCTTGTCGAGGGAAAGGTTGCGCACCAGCTCGGGCTCCCCGGTCTCGGGGTTTGCCTGGACCGAGGCCATGCCGCTGATGGCCTGGACGATGTTGTCGTACACCGGGCGCTTGGACATGGGTCCCGTGTCGCCGAAGCCGGATATCGACAGATAGATGATGTCCGGCGAAATGGCCTGCACGGCTTCGTATCCGAATCCCATCCGTTCCGCGACACCCGGTCGGAAATTCTGGATGAAGACGTCGGCGCCATCGCAGAGCTTGCGAAGAATCCCCTTCCCCTCATCGGTACGGAGATCCAGTGTCATTGTGCGTTTGCTGCGGTTCATGTTCACGAAAGTCGAGGACACCCCCCCGCTAATCGCGCCGAACATCCGCATCGGATCTCCCATACCGGGCGCTTCAACCTTGATGACGTCCGCTCCCTGGTCTCCCAGAATCATCGTCGCCAGCGGCCCGCTGATCATCGCGGTCAGATCGACAATGCGTATGCCCGCAAGCGGGCCCGAATGATGGGTGGTCGTCATGGCTTCCTCCTCCAGGGCTGGTTGCTCATCCTAGGTTGACGCGTCGGTGCTTGGCAAGGCGGGGGATGGCCGCGCGTCGCGAGGTCTTGCCGCAACCCTGCCATCTCCTCGTGAGGCTTTTTGACCTCCATGAGGGGATGTCGTAAGACATACGGAAGCGATCAGCATCGAAATTCAGCCGGTCCTACCGCTGTGCCTACAATCCTGATTGAAGGAGCTGTCGACATGAAATCTTCAGAGTACGCCTCCTATGATGGTCTCGGCCTCGCCGGGCTGATCGCCAAAGGAGAGGTCACGCCGACCGAGACGGTCGAGGCGGCGATTGAGCTGACCGAGAAACTGAATCCCGCGCTGAACGCCGTCATTCACAAACACTACGAGCGCGCCCGCGAGGAGGCGGGTGGCGCGTTGCCCGAGGGGCCGTTTCGGGGCGTGCCGTTTTTGCTGAAGGATCTCGGCGCCGGAAACCGTGCAGGCGATCCAAACCACTGGGGAACCCGTTTTCTGCGCGACGCCGACTTTCGTCCGCCGACGACTTCGTACCTGGTCGAGAAGTTCACGCGGGCCGGGCTCGTTGTCACCGGCCGCACGAACGTTCCCGAGCTAGGCGCCTGGGCATCGACCGAATCCCAAGCCTACGGCCCCTGCCGCAACCCCTACAACACCGAGCACTCGACCGGCGGTTCGAGCGGCGGCGCCGCCGCGGCCGTCGCCTCGGGAATAGTGCCGCTCGCACATGGCAGCGACGGGGGCGGCTCCATCCGGAACCCCGCCAGCCAGTGCGGGCTTGTCGGACTCAAGCCGACCCGCGGAAGAATTTCCCTCGGCCCCGATGGCGGGGAGTTCTGGGCGGGCATGGCCTTCGAGTTCGCGGTGACACGCAGCGTGCGCGACACCGCGGCGCTCCTCGACTGCGTCCACGGTATGATGCCGGGCGATCCCTACGGCGCGGTGCCGCCCGAGCGTCCCTATGCGCAGGAGGTGGGCGCTGAGCCGGGATCGCTGCGCGTCGGCCTGCTGTCGACCCACGAAGATGTGAGGGTGCACCCGGACTGCGTCGCGGCAGCCGAGGGGGCGGCCCGCCTGCTCGAGAGCCTTGGACACAAAGTGGAAGCGTCGTATCCGGAGGAGCTCGCCACTTCGGTGCTCACCGAGCACGCCATTGCCGTCGTCGCGGCCAATCAGGCGCGCATGGTCGAACTCATGGGCGGGCTGGTGGGGCGTGAGGTGGGGCCGGTAGACATGGACAGCGACAACTGGGCGGTGACGGAGCTGGGCCAGCACGTCACCGCAGGCCGCTACCTCGCCGCCATCGAGATCTATCACAGGTTCCAGCGACAGGTGGCTGCATGGTGGGCCGGCGGCTTCGACCTGCTCGTCACGCCGACGCTCACGGACCCGCCGCCCCCGATCGGCGAGTTCCTTCCGGACCCGGCGGCCCCCCTTGACGCATTCACGCGCTCGGGCCAGCTACTGACCTTCACGATTCCGTTCAACGTGACGGGCCAGCCGGCGATATCGCTGCCGCTTCACTGCAGCGACACGGGGCTACCGATCGGTGTGCAACTGGTCTCCGCCTTTGGGCGCGAAGACGTCCTCATCCGGGTCGCATCGCAGCTCGAGGAGGCCGTCAACTGGGGCAGCCGCCGGCCGTCGGTTCACGCCTCGAGCGCGGCTTGAAGGCAGAAGAATCGCCGGCATGGACATGCGGGAGAAGAGGCCACGCCCACGCAAACGGTCGTCATTAGCGGATTAGGCCGGGGGATCGGCCGCGAGGTGGCGAAACGCCTGGCCGCCGCCGATCATACGATGGCCGGGTTCGACGTCGACGCGGCACGCCTCAGTAGGACTCGGCCTTGGCGATGATCTCGTTCATGATCTCGCGGGTGCCGCCGCCGATGGGGTAGAGCCGCGCGTCGCGGTAGAGGCGCTCGACGACGGTCTCGCGCATGTAGCCGTAGCCGCCGTGGATCTGCACGGCCTGATCGCAGACCCAGGAGCACATGTCCGTCGTGGCGTTCTTGGCCTGGGCCGCGAGGAGGTTGGCCTCCTCGCCGTTCAAGTGGCGCATCACGCACTCGCCCGTGAGGGCGCGGCCCGCGGCAATGCGCGTTGACATGTCGGCGAGCTTGTGGCGCGTGACCTGAAAGCCGGTGAGGGGACGTCCGAAGGCCTCGCGCTCACGGGCGTACTTCCTGGCTTCACGGTAAGCGAGCTCCGCGATCGCCACGCACTGACCGGCAATCCCGAGCCGTTCGGTGACGAAGTTCATCATGATGGCGAGGAAGCCCTGGTTCTCCTCCCCGATAAGATTAGCCACCGGAACGCGGCAATCCTCGAACGTCAGCTCCGCCGTGTCGCTGGCCCACCATCCGGTCTTGTGCAGCTTGCGCGAAACGGTGAAGCCTGGCGTACCGCGCTCTATCACGAGAAACGAGATGCCGCCGTGCTGCGGCCCGCCGGTGCGGACCGCAGTCGTGACAAAGTCGGCGCGGCAGCCGGACGAAATGAAGGTTTTTGCGCCATTCACGATGTAGTGATCGCCGTCGCGCACGGCGCGCGTTTGCAGTGAGGCAACGTCGCTGCCGGCTCCCGGCTCCGTGATCCCCAGCGCGGCTATCAACTTCCCCTCGAGAACCGGGCGCACGAAACGCTCCTTCTGCTCGGGGGTCCCCAGGCGGGCGATGGGCGGCAGAGCGATGCCGTGCGTGCCGAGCCCCACCGTTGTGCCGACGGACTTCCCGGCCAGGATCATCTCCTCGCCGGCCACCAAACCGTGCGTGAAGTTCCCTCCGGCTCCGCCAAGCTCCTCCGGATAGCTGAGGCCGAGGAGCCCGGCCTCGGCGGCTTTCTTGTACATCTCGCGCGGGAACTCCTCCGCCTCGTCCCACTCCGCCGCGTGGGGCTCTATCTCGGCGGCCGCAAAGCGCCGGATCTGCTTTCGGAGCTGCGCGTGATCCTCGGTTTCGAAGAAATACGTGCCCATCGGTCCCTCCTAAAAGTTTTCCCTTCTCACGGGGGAGCGTCCGCAGCTTCCAGGACAACCAGCACCTCATCGGGATCGACCATCTGACCGACCTCGACACGAACCTCGCTGACGATGCCCGAAGCGTGCGCAACGAGCTGGTGCTCCATTTTCATGGCCTCGAGGACGAGAAGCACGGCACCTTCTTCCACGCTGTCGCCCGCCGATACATTGACCTTGCGAATCACGCCCGTCATCGGGGCCACACATCCGCCGGCGAGCTCCTCCCCGCTCGAAGCACGGAAACGCGGGATTATTATCAGCTCCGAAGTGCCGCTCGTTCCGTGAACGAAGACACGCTCGCCTTCACGTACCACGCGGAACCGGCGGCGCACGCCATCCAGTTCCACCGTCAGGCCATCCCGGTCGAAGCCCGATAGGACGGCTCGCACGGATCCTCCCGGCTCTCCCGTTTCGGGGTCATTTTGTCCGTTATCCCCGTTGCCGGCATCACCCTCGTCGCCTTCGGAGGCGCCTCGTTTGGCCTCGACTGCAAAGCTCCCGTCGGCGTTGGCGACGTAGTGCACCTCGATCAACTCTCCGTCCGCCTCGAAGCGTACATCCTGTGGACGCCAGCGATTGTTCCGCCATCCGGAAGGAATGCCAGGCGGCAGCGGCCCTCCGTCCGCGCGCCGCTGCTCGTGTCCGTACAGCGCGGCGGCGACCGCGTTCAAACGCAGCGCCTCGGGATCGCTCCGTGGCTGGCGGGTCTCCGGGGGGAGGTGCTTTTCGATGAAGTGCGTATCGAGATCTCCCGCTGCGAAGACAGGATGCTCCAGCGCCGACAGGAGAAAATCACGGTTCGTCGTCACGCCGCCTACGGCGAGACGGCGGAGCCCATGGGCCAGTCGGACTGTTGCCTCGTCGCGCGTGGCGCCGTGGGCAATTACCTTGGCGAGCATCGGATCGTAGTGGACGCTGACTTCGGTTCCCGTCTCCACGCCGCTGTCGTAGCGAAGCCCCGGCAGCGCCGCTGGCTCCCAGAGGGCCACCCGGCCCGTGACGGGAAGGAAATCCTGCGCGGGATCCTCCGCGTAGAGCCGCGCCTCGATGGCGTGGCCCGTCAGGGAAAGCTGCGCCTGCGTGACCGGCAGGGGATGGCCCTCGGCGGTCCGGATCTGCATCTCTACGAGATCGAGGCCGGTCACGGCCTCGGTGACGGGATGCTCGACCTGAAGGCGCGTGTTCATCTCGAGGAAATAGAACTCACCCGATCCGTCAACAAGGAACTCCACCGTTCCCGCGCCGATGTAACCGATTGTCTTGCCGGCCGCGACGGCGGCCGCGCCGAGACGATCGCGGAGTTTCTCATCGACCCCCGGTGAAGGCGCCTCCTCGATGATCTTCTGGAAGCGCCTTTGAATGGAGCACTCACGCTCGAAGCAGTGGATAACGTGCCCCTGCACATCGCCGAAGATCTGGACCTCGATGTGACGGGGCGCCTCGAAGTAGCGCTCGACAAGCAGCGTGCCGTCACCGAACGACGCGGTGGCTTCCCGCCGGGCGCTGGCAAGGGCTTCATCGAGGGCCGCGAGGTCTTGCACGATGCGCATTCCCTTGCCGCCGCCGCCCGCCGAAGCCTTCAGCAGAACCGGCAGACCGATCTTCTCTACCCCCCGGGCGATCTCCTTGTCGGAGAGCCCCTCGGCGGTGAACCCCGGAATAACGGGCACGCCCGCCTTCGCCATGATGGCCTTTGCTTCTATCTTGCTCCCCATCTTCCGGATTGCTTCGACGGGCGGACCGATGAAGACCAGCCCCGACTGCTCGCACCGCTCGGCAAAGGACGCGTTCTCGGCGAGAAAGCCGTAGCCCGGATGAACGGCATCCGCACCTGTGGCGGAGGCGGCGGAAAGAATCTTGTCCGCGTCGAGGTAGGATTCAAGGCTGGGCGATGGACCGATCCGGACAGCCTCGTCTGCTTCACGGACATGCGGCGCATCGGCGTCGGCGTCGGAATAAACGGCGACGCTCGCGATGCCCATCTCCCGCACAGTGCGTGTTATGCGGCGCGCAATCTCGCCGCGGTTGGCAACCAGAATTTTTCGAATTGAATTCATCATCCTCACATGCGGAACACGCCCCACCGGGTTGTCCCCTCGATGGGGCCGGAATGGACTGCGGAGAGGGAGAGTCCGAGGACGGTCCGGGTATCGCGCGGATCGATGATCCCGTCGTCCCAGAGGCGCCCGGTGGCGAAGAAGGCGTCCGATTCTTTCGTGATCTGGCCCTCCACCATGGCCTTGATCTGCGCGTCTTCTTCCTCGTCGAAGGGAGTGCCCGCGCGCTCGGCCGCCTGCCGCCGCACGATGGAGAGAACACCGGCAAGCTGCGCCGGTCCCATCACCGCGATGCGGTGGTTGGGCCAGGTGAAGAGGAACCGCGGATCGTAGGCGCGCCCCGCCATGCCGTAGTTTCCCGCGCCATAGGAAGCGCCCAGCATGATCGTCAGGAGCGGAACGGTGCTGTTCGAGACGGCGTTGATGAGCTTGGCGCCATCCTTGATGATGCCCCTCTCCTCGTAGCGTTTTCCGACCATGAAGCCGGTGATGTTCTGAAGGAAGACGATCGGCGTGCTGGTCTGGTTGCAGAGCTGAATGAACTGCGCCCCTTTCTGCGAGGATTCGGAGAACAGGACGCCGTTGTTGGCGAGAATACCCACCGGGTACCCATGGATGTGTGCGTAACCCGTGACCAGCGTCGTTCCGTAAGTCGCCTTGAACTCGTGGAAGCGGGAGCCGTCGACGATGCGCGCGATGATCTCCTTCACATCGAAGGGCTGGCGCACGTCGTAGCTCGTAAGACCGAGGATCTCGTCCGGATCGTAGACCGGTTCTTCAACGGGAATCTGCTTCGACTTGCCAAGTTTGCGCCAGTTGAGCTGGGCGATGATGTCGCGCCCGATGCGAATAGCGTCCAGCTCGTCCGCCGCGATGTAGTCGGAAACGCCCGAAACACGGCTGTGCATCTCCGCGCCGCCCAGCTCCTCGTCCGTGCTCTCCTCGTGGATGGCCATCTTCACGAGCGGCGGTCCCCCCAGAAAGACCTTCGCCCGATCCTTCACCATGACGACGTAGTCGGACATGCCCGGCACGTAGGCGCCGCCGGCCGTGGAGGA
>CBDUXZ010000002.1:0-19088 GCA_965371325.1 uncultured bacterium
GCCTGTCTGCGTGGTTTGATGGGAAGGCGCAATATAGAGACCTGACCCCATTGACGTTACCTCAGTAGCGGTCGATCACGTAGCGGGCGCCCGCGAGGGAGAGGACGTCGTTCGTGCCGTCTTCGATGAGCGACGCCCGCGCGTCGCGGAAAATCTTCTCGATCGGGTACTCCCGCGAGAGACCGTTCCCGCCGAAAAGCCCCAGCGCCTTGCTCGCCACCTCGAAGGATGCGTCGGTGCAGAATGTTTTCGAGGCGATCGAATACTGGGTCTGCGGCGGGAGGTTCATCTGGTTGTATATGAGGGCGTTTCGCGAGAGCGCACGGCACGCCTCAACCGTGCGGAACATGTCGAAGAGCGTCTTCTGAACGAGCTGATGCTCGCAGATCGGCTTTCCGCCCTGCACGCGGACCTTCGTGTAGGCGAGCGCCGCCTCGAAGGCCGAGCGCGCCACGCCCGTGAAGATCGCCCCCATCCCCGCGTTGGCCATGGCGAGCACCATGTCGAGCGTGAACTCGTACATCTCCGGCTGGATGAGCATGAGCTCCTGGGGGAGCCGCACGTCGTCGAAGAAAATCTCGCCCTGGTTGAGCGCGCGCTGCCCCATCTTGTTCAGCGGCTTGCCGCGCGTGATGCCTGGAAGATCGAGGGGGATAAACGCCACGCCGGCGCCGCTCGTGCCGTCGGCGCCATCGATGGTCAGGAAGGCGAGCGCGTGTGTGGCGATGGTGCCGTTCGACACCCAGGCCGACTTCTGTCCTTTAAGGATGTAGTGGTCGCCGTCGAGTTTGGCCGAAACCTGCGCGTGAATGTTGGGGCCGCCGAAACCCTCCGTGCCGGCGTAGAGGAAGTCGGAGCCGTGCTGCGGCTCGGTGATCGCCCAGCAGCCGATGTAGCGCGCCTCGCGATCTTCCACGAAGGGCTTCACGTACTTCTCGATAAGCTCGGGATTTCCCGTGTTGGCAATGGCCGCGAAGGGAAGTCCCGCAACGCCGATGCCGATGGCGAAGTCGGCGCTTCCCCAGCCCATCTCCTCGAGAAGGAGGTGCGTTTCGAGGGGACCGAGGCCCATCCCGCCCACCTCCACCGGGAGGCCCGACGCGTGGTAGCCCAGCTCGTAGGCGCTCCGGAACACGCGCCAGAGATTTGAGCCCTTGGCGATGACAGCCGACGGATCGTCCAGCTCGTCGAGCTCCTTGGCCGCGGGGCGAAGCTCCAGCTCGGCGAATTTGTGGATCGCTTCTCGAAGGGCGATCTGCTCGTCGGTCAGGTTCATATTCAACTCGAGATAGAGCTTCATGAAGTTTTCTCCTTCGCCCCGGCGCTCTCGCGGTCCCAGGTCTTGGGCGTCACGCCCTGACGCTTGAGATCCGTTTTCTGGACGCGGTGCGTTTCTGTCTTGGGAAGCGACTTCAGGAAATCGAGGTAACGGGGGATCATGAACTTCGCGACGCGCTTTTCGAGAAACGCGATCAGTTCCTCGGGCGAGACTTCCTCGCCGGGCTTCCTGACGATGGCCACCATGATGTCATCTTCGCCCAGTTCGGATTTCACGCCGAAGGCCGCGCTCTCGAGGACCGCGGGGTGTGCGTTGACCTCGCGCTCGACCTCGAAGGATGAGACATTTTCACCCCGCCTGCGCATCGAGTCGGTCAGCCGATCGACAAAGAAGAGATTGCCGTCTTCGTCGCGATAGACAACGTCGCTCGTGTGGAGCCATCCATCACGGATCTTGCTCGATGATGCCTTCTCGTTCTTGTAGTACTCAACTCCCTGGGACTTCTGGTCTTCTACCTTGAAGCAGAGCTCGCCCGGATCGCCCACGGGCACCTCGTTGCCGTCCGCGTCGGCAACTTTGTAGACCGTGCCGGGTGGCGGCTGGCCGATGGAGCCGACCGGTGCGTTGCCGACGTTGAACGTGAGGAATCCCCCGCCGTCCACCGCGCCGTAGAACTCGAAAATTTTCAGATTGAAGCGCTTTTCGAAGGCCTGCCAGACATTCGCCGGGCAGGCCGCGCTGATTATCCAGGTAACCGGGCTGTCGACGTCGTTGGGCTTCTCGGGCTGCTTCATAAGGATGGGGATCATGGCACCGAGTGCATTGAAGGTCGTTGCTTTGTAGCGGCGCGCTTCGTCCCAGAAGCGACTGGCGCTGAAACGCTTTCCCAGGGCGAGACGCCCGCCGCAGTGCAGCGCGCACATCACGCTGATGAAGAGCGCGTTTGCATGGAAGAGCGGGAGGCAGGTGTAGAGCACGTCCTCTTCCTTGTAAAACATCATGGCGAGAGGTTCGCTGCGCCGCGCATCGGCGTTACTGAAACGCATGACGACGCCCTTGGGGGGGCCCGTCGTTCCCGAGGTGTACATGAGGGCGGAGATCGCCTCGGGATCGATTTTGGCATCGGGGGCGCTCTCGTCGTCGTCGGTGATCTCTTCGAGCGTGAGGTCGCCGTCGGGAGGCTTGAACTCCGGCGCATCCGCGGTATCGAAGATCACGTGCTTGATCTTCGGCGCCCGCTCACGAACATCGGCGAGCGCCTCGGCGTACTCTGGGTCGATCACGAGCGCGACGGAGTCGGAGTGATCCAGAACGTATGCGAGGCTCTCACCCTTCAGGGCGACGTTGATCGGGACGACGCAGATGCCGAGCCTCTGAAGGGCGAAGAAGACGGCGAGCCAGCGGGGAGAGTTCGGGAGTATGACGCTCACATGGCTCCCCGGGGCGACGCCGAGGCCCTGCAGGCCGTGAGCGACGCGGTTGGTCCAGCCGTCGAGCTGGCCGAGGGTGAGGCACGTGTCGTCGAAGAGGAGAAATTCCCGATCGGGGGCGGCGGCAGCCTTTTCCGCCAGGAGGCGGCCAAAGGGCATGAAAGCGGGATCTGCGTTGTGGTCGGTCATGGCTGGGGGTGACCTTTTCAGGCTGAAACCTCGCAATCCCTTTGCAAGACTTATTCCGCCTTGGAATTAAAGGGAAAACCGCGCCGGGCCCCGCAATTTCTGCACCCGCCACGCGAGGCCTTTTGCATCGGGCCGAAAATCCTGCACAATATGCATCTCGGTGGACTCGCCGGGCCCGGTGGCGAGGGCCCCCCTGGCGCCTTTTCTACACTATACTCCCGGGCGGCGTTGAGGTCCCCCCCCTGAGAGAGAGGAGATGCCCTTCATGACCGTGGCCAGGAAGCTGAAGCCCGTCGAAGTGCTCGACCCCGCGGGCAAGGCCCTGCGGCTCGGTCGGACCTGGCAGAAGAAGCCTGCCGTCCTGGCCTTCGTCCGGCATTTCGGGTGTCTGTTCTGCCGCGAGCAGGTGGCGGGGTTGCGGGATGCGCTGAAAGAAATACGTGACCGGGGAGCCGAACTCGTGATCATCGGGAACGGTCATCCCGAGCAGGCGCTGGCTTTCAAGGAGAAGCATAAGATTACCTTTCCGCTGCTGACGGACCCCGACCTGAAGTCGTACCGGGCCGCGGGGCTCCGGCGCGGGCTCATCAGCACGATCAGCCCCCGTGCGATGCTTCACGGGGCAAGGGCGCTCAGCGGGGGCAACGTGGCGACCGCGGTGCTCGGGGATGCCTGGCAGCAGGGAGGCGTGTTTGTGATTGCGCCCGATGACAAGGTGCTGTTCTCTCAGCGGAGCAAGGAGGCGGGCGATCATGCCGATCCCGCCGACATCATCCGGGCGCTCGCGAAGCGCAAGCCACGCAGGTAGAAAGATTCAAAAGGGGGAGAGGATGCGCGTTCGGGGGGGAGGTCTTCGGCGAGGGGGCCGGGGCACGGCTTCCGCAGGGGTGGGTGTTTTGCTTCTCCTGTTCGCGGCCTGCTCGGGAGAAGAGCCGCCGCGGCCCGATTTTCGTATCGGCGCCCCCCTTCAGGAGGGGGAGGGCGCGCTCGAGCTTGTGGCGGAGCTTGATGCGCCGCTCGCGAATATCGCGGTCTCGCAGACGGGCCGCGTTTTCATCACCTACCATCCGATGGCGAGCCCCGATGTAAAAGTCGCCGAGGTTCTCGCCGACGGCACCTCGGTGCCCTATCCCGATGAGGCGTGGCAGTCGAAAGAGGGCGGTTTCCAGTCGCCCCAGGGGATCGTGCTCGACAGCGCCGATCGGCTCTGGGTGCTCGATCACGGGAAGAACGGCCTCGGCACGCCCGCGCTCATCGCCTTCGACATCGACACCGGCGGCATGGTCCACCGCCGCGACTTCACTTCCGACGAGGCGGGCCTTGGCTCCTACCTGAATGATCTGTCGGTCGACGCCCGGAAGGGGAAGGTCTACATCGCCGACACCGCGAACTTCAACTTCAACCCGGCGCTCATCATCTACGACATCAACACGCAGAAGGCGCGCCGCGTCCTCGAGGATCATCATTCCGTCAAGGAAGAGCCCGTCGACATGATCGTCGAAGGGGAGAAGGTGAAGGTCTTCGGCATCATGCCCCTGCGTATTGCGGTGGATTCGATCGTGCTGAGTATCGACGGCGACTATCTCTTCTACGGTCCCATGTCGGGTACCACGATGTACCGGATAGCGGCCGATGCGCTTCTTGATGAG
The DNA here is from genome assembly GCA_965371325.1 of uncultured bacterium. GTDB lineage: Bacteria > JAUYMQ01 > JAUYMQ01 > JAUYMQ01 > JAUYMQ01 > CBDUXZ01. The sequence continues at coordinate 4,548 of CBDUXZ010000002.1, forward strand.
AGCGTGACGGACGAGCAGCTGGCGATCGAGGTGGAGGCATTCGCGCCGAAGCCGCTTTCGGACGGTCTGACAATTGACCGCGCGGGAAATATCTACCTCACGGCCATCGAGGAGCGGGCCATCATGCTCATCCGCCCGACCCGCGAAGGGGTTACACTATTGCGTGACGAGCGGTTGATCTGGCCGGATGGCCTCTCCTTCGGGCCCGACGGCTGGGTGTATCTGACCGACAGCCAGCTCAACCGGGTGATGTTCAAGTCGGCGGCCGAGGTCGCCAAAGCCGCCCCGCACAAGATCTACCGCCTTCGCGGCCTCTCCCCCGGCCTCCCCGGCCGCTAAAATTCCGGGGTCAATTCCCGGGGTTCCCGGGGTCAGGTCTCTATATTGCGCGGCGCCCTGTCACAGCTCGTGGTAAAATGATCGGGGTCAGGTCTCTATATTGCTCGTTTCTTCTGAAGCAAGGTCCTCCGTTCGGTTCAAATCTCGTTCTCCGATCTCCCTCGGATGCGGTTTCACAAAAAACTGTTTCCGTGCTGGAGATCGCCATGGCAAGGCCACTTCGACTCGAATTTCCAGGGGCACTCTACCACCTCACCGCACGCGGCAACGCGCGTCAGACAATATTTCTTGACAAGGATGATTACTCACGATTCGTAGCGCTGCTTGGTGAAGAGGTCACAGCACGCTCCTGGCGCTGCCACGCGTACTGCTTGATGCCTAACCACTATCACCTTTTGATGGAAACCCCGGATGCGAATCTTGTCCGCGGCATGCACCGCTTGAATTGTCGGTACACGCAATGGTTCAATCGCAGACATGAGCGGGTCGGTCATCTGTTTCAGGGTCGTTACAAAAGCATCATCGTCGAGAGCCAAAACTACCTGCTTGAGCTGGCTCGTTACATAGTGCTCAATCCGGTGCGTGCCGGTATCGTCCCTTGCCCGGGAGATTGGCCGTGGAGTAGCTACCGCGTGACGGCGGGGGAGCTGAAGGCGCTGGATTGGATGAAGCCGACTTGGCTGCTCGAACAGTTCAGCGGTGAGCCTGACGGTTCCCGGCGAGCGTATCGAAAATTCGTTGCACAGGATGCGGGATTGGCTTCGCCCTGGGAGCGACTGAAGGGGCAAATCTGGCTGGGGGAGGCGGTTTTCCTGTCAGAAATGGAAAGCCTTATCCGAGGAAGGAAGTTCCCCGAAGTTCCGCAGGGACAGATCCGACCGGACGCCCGGGGTCTCCAACCGGTCCTGACCTTCATAGGCAGGCAATTCGGGATCAGCCCTGATTCTGTTCTGCTGGGAGCACATCAGCAGGCTTTTCAGGCTGCCGTATACTTGCTGAGGCAGGAAGTTCTGCTCAGGCCGAAGGACATTTCAGCGTTGTGCGGAATTTCACCTTCTCGCGTATGTCATATCCGGCGTGAGCTTGAGAGGAGCGGTAAGGGAAAGCGACTCATCCGGCTACTCAGGGGGCGCAATATAGAGACCTGACCCCAAAAGTTGATCGCATTAATCGGGAGGAACGTATGACGCTGATGCTCGAGATCCTGAAGGAGCCGCTGTGGCTGCAGGGTTGGATAGGCTGGCTGTTGATGGTGAACATGGGCGGACTTGCCTTCTGGAAAGTGCGCGAGGCGCGGATCATCTTTTGGATTTTCACCGCGAACGCTATTTTCCTGGCAATCCTGTGCGAGATCAACGGTTACAATAAGCTTCTCGGCATCTCCCACATCATCTTCTGGACACCGATGCTCATCTGGCTCGCCCGGAAGCTTTCCGGCTTCAACCGCGCCAGCGGGTTCGGCAAATGGATCGTGGTTCTCATCGTGACCGACACGCTTTCGCTCATCGTGGACTTCGCGGACGTGATCCGTTATATCCTTGGCGAAGGGGCTTAAATAAAGGGGTCTGGCCCCAAAAGTTGGGCTAGAATAATTAGCACCACACGCCCTTGGGAGAGACGGCATGGCAGATGAAATTCTCACATTGACCGACACCGCGCGCGAAAAAATCACGGACATCCGGGAGGCGCAGAATCGACTTGACGCCTGCATCCGGGTGACTGTGAAGCAGGATGGCATCGCCTCCTGGAGCTACGATCTGCGCCTGGTTTCGGCGGATGAAAAATCCGACGACGACGAGATCGTCGATTCCGGCGGCGTTCTAGTTTACATTGACGAAGAGAGCGTTCCTCGCATACAGGGAGCGACGCTCGACTTCGTAACCGGGATGTCGGGAAGCGGCTTCAAGTTTGACAATCCGAACCAGCCGGAGGGTGCGTCGGATCCGCTCGTCTTGCGCGTTCAGAAGGTCCTTGAAGATAAAATAAACCCCGGCGTTGCCAGCCACGGGGGTCACATCATGCTCCTCGGGGTGCAGGAGGGGACAGCCTACATCCGGATGGGCGGCGGCTGCCAGGGCTGCAGCAGCGCTGACGCCACCCTCAAGCAGGGAATTGAAGAGACGATCAAATCCGAGATTCCGGAAATTTTAGCCGTTCTCGACGAGACCGATCACGCGGCGGGAACGAACCCCTATTACAAGTCCGATAGGTAAACGCCTCCTACCCGCCCTGCCCATGACGATTGCCGAAGGAAAATTCTCGATCGCGCTCATTCAGATGGCCGCGCGGCCCGATGCTGCGGAGAACCTCGCGCTTGCCGTCTCGCGTATCGAGGAGGCGGCGCGCCAGGGCGCGCAGATCGTCTGCCTGCAGGAGCTTTTCCGCACGCCCTACTTCTGCCAGCGCGAGGAGGCATCGAACTTCGACCTTGCGGAATCCGTCCCCGGACCGACCACGGAGGAGTTCGGGAAGCTCGCCCGGTCGCTCGGCGTTGTGATCATCGCGCCCGTTTTCGAGCGGCGGGCCGCGGGGGTGTATCATAACAGCGCCGCCGTCCTCGATGCGGACGGCGAGTTCCTCGGCCACTACCGGAAGATGCACATTCCGGATGATCCGCTCTACTACGAGAAGTTCTACTTCACGCCGGGCGATTTGGGCTTCCGCGTCTTCGACACGAAAGTCGCCCGCGTGGGCGTCCTCATCTGCTGGGATCAGTGGTACCCGGAGGCCGCGCGTCTGACCACGCTCAAGGGGGCGCAGATCCTTCTCTACCCTTCCGCCATCGGCTGGCACCCCTCCGAAAAGGAGACCGAAGGCGCCTCGCAGCTTGACGCATGGTTGTCGGTGCAGCGCGGCCATGCGATCGCGAATGGCGTCTACGTCGCGGCCGTCAACAGGGTGGGGCACGAGCGCGTTGGGGAAGACGACGGCATCGTGTTCTTCGGGCACTCGTTCGTGGCGGATCCCTTCGGGCGCGTCATTGCCGAGGCCGGCGAGGCGGAAGAGCAGGTGCTTCTTGCCGAGTGCGACCCCGCGCAACAGGAGCGGGCGCGCCGCGAGTGGCCCTTTCTGAGGGACCGCCGCGTCGATGCGTATGGCCCCATTACGCGCCGTCTCATCGATCCGTGACCCGGCGCCGTTCCGCCAGGCGCCGCCGATCCGCGGGACGGGATCGTTCAGCCGAAAAGGTCCGCGCCGGGAATCGCGACCGTTCCACCGAACCGCCCCGCACCGCGAAACGCCGTCGTCCTGATAAGGAAAGCCGCCCGGTCCCCAAGCGCCGGCCTTCGCAAGAAAAACCTCTCGCCAGGAAGGATCCTCCCGCCAGGAAAAGACGCCCCGCCGGGAAGGATCGCCGCCCTCCACCGAAACCGCCCGCAGCTCCTCGCCATCGCATGCCGGCCGAGTTCGAGCCCCACGTGGCGACCTGGATTAGCTGGCCCCACCACGCGCCGGACTGGCCCGGAAAACTTGCCACTATCCAGTGGGTGTACGTCGAAATCGCGCGCGCTCTCGCGCGCAGCGAGCCCGTACGAATTCTTGTCAAGGATGCAGCCTCCCGCACGCGTGTGCGCAAACTTCTTGCCAGGGCGCATGTCCCGCAGGAAAATATCGCCTTCTACGTCGTCCCCACGAACCGTTCCTGGATTCGCGACTACGGCCCGATCTTTGTCCGCCGTGGACGCGAGATCGTGATGACCGACTGGAAATTCAACGGCTGGGCGCGCTACGCGAACTGGCGTTTCGACAACACGGTGAACGCGAAGATTGCGAAGTTTCTCGGCCTACGGCGGATCACGCCGCGCGCCGGAAAAGTGGACGTCGTCCTGGAGGGCGGAAGCGTCGATGTGAACGGTCAGGGGACATTGCTCACGACCGAGGCGTGCCATTTATCGAAGGCGCAGGCGCGCAATCCCGATCTCTCGCGGGTCGGTCTGGAAAAGTTGTTCCGGGAGTGGCTGGGGGCGAGGCAGGTGATCTGGCTCGGGGAGGGTATCGCAGGCGACGACACCCACGGCCACGTGGATGACATCGCGCGGTTCGTTGACCCCACGACGATTGTCGCGGTGCGGGAGGGGAACCGGCGCGATGAGAACCGGGAGCCGCTGGAAGAGAACCTGCGGCGGCTGCGGGAGGCGCGCGATCCCCAGGGGCGCCCTTTCCGAGTGGTGACGCTCCCCATGCCCGAGCCGATCCGGTACGAAGGGGAGAGGCTTCCCGCGAGCTACGCGAACTTCTACATCGGAAACCGGACGGTGCTTGTTCCGACCTTCAACGACCCGAATGATCTTCTTGCTCTCGACACGCTGAGCCGCCTCTTCCCGGGGCGGGAGGTCATCGGCATTCATTCGGTGGATCTGATCCTGGGTCTCGGAACGATCCACTGCCTCACCCAGCAGCAACCTGGCTGACGCCAGGCGAAGGGGGCGTCGTGGGGGGAAGCGGGAGCGGGAGGAGGGCGCGGTGGGCGGCGGCGGCAATCATTGCCCTGGCCGTTGCTCTGTCGGCGCACGCCTCCTTCCAGTTCTCTCCGCCGAACGACGAGTTCTCCCGCATCAACAGCGGTCTCGCATACCTGCGTTTGGGCGATTTCCGGATGGACTTCGCCACGCCCCCCCTCGCGAAGTACCTGGTCGCCGCGCCCCTGCTGATGAAAGACATCGATCTCGCGCTTGATCACCCGGCCTGGCAGAAGATCGATGACATTCCCTGGATCGCCGCGGTTGCCTACGAGGCAGGCAACGATCCGGTTGAAATGCTCCGCCTGGCGCGCCCACCCATGCTCCTTGTTCTCGTGGGGATCGGCGCCCTTGTCTTCACGTGGTCGCGCCGGCTCTACGGCCCGTCAGCGGCCGTCCTCTCGACAGCGCTCTTCGCCCTCACGCCGAACACGCTGGCCTACGCCTGGTTCGCCAACATGGATTTTGCGCTCGGCCTGGCGTTGCCCCTCGCGCTTTTCACGCTCTGGCGCTTTCTGAACAGTCCGACGCGGGGCCGGCTCGTCCTATGCGGCGTAAGTCTCGGCGTGGCGTTCGCCACCCACCTGGCGTCGATCTCCCTGGGGTTGATCTATCCCTGTCTGCTGATCCTTGCCGCGCTGTGGGGGCCCCGGCCCGCGGGCCGCGCGGTCTTCGCGAAGCTCGCCGTACATCGGGGGGGGCATCTGCTGGTTTCCTTCCTGGCGATGGGCCTCATTGCGCTTCTGTTTGTCTGGGGTGTTTATCGCTTCGAGGTGGCCCCCCTTCTTAATCACGCGCCGAAGCCCGACGAGAAGACGGCCTGGATCATAGATCATGCGCCTGGTTCGCTCGCGTTTCGCGTACACATCGCCAAGGCGGCCGCGTCGTTCCCCGTTCCGGGCCCGACCTTCGCCCGGGCGATCCTGAACGTTCTTCGGCGAACGGGAGAGCTTGGGACGCAGGGGCACTGGTGGTTCTACATCGCGGTTGTCATGGCGAAGGTTCCGCTTCCGGCGCTCATCCTTTTCGGCTGGGCGATTTTCCGTCGCCCGAGAAAGCCCGGCTATGACGAATGGTTCCTGCTGGTCCCCGCCGCAATTCTGTTTTTTCTTGCCAGCCGCAGCGTCTATCAGTCGGGGCTCCGCAACATTTACCCCCTCATTCCCCTCCTTGCGATCTACGCGGGGCGCATTTTGCGCCCGCCAGTTCCTCCGGCGCGTGACGTTGGGCCGGGCACAGGTACGCGCGTCGCGGCCACCTTCGGTGTCTGGCTCGCCCTGATCGCGTTTTCGGTGCATCCCTACCATCTCTCCTATTACAACGCGCTCGTCGGAGGGCCGCGGGGAGGAATTTGGGCGGCTGTCGGATCGCCCGATCTCGACTGGGGCCAGGGGCTCGTGGGGCTTGGCAAGACGATGGAGAAGCTGGGTTTGGAGGAGGTGTACCTGGCGACGCCAGGACAGGCGCGCGCTTCGTTTTACGGGGCCCGGGTCCGGCGCGTGCGCTTTGACGTCTTCGAACACCCCGAGGATCTCGAGCCGGGGGTCTACGCCGTCAGCACCACCTACGTCCGACGGCTCAGCTGGCTCCGGAAGATCGAACCCATCGGGCGCGTCGGTAACGTGCTCTGGCTTTATCGCCTGGGATAAAAGAAGGGGTGAGGCTGGTTTACAAGCTCACTCGCTACCGTTCTCGTCGACCTCCTCAATGAGCAACGAGTGAAACTCGCCCGTGGCCGGATCGTAGGGATCGTCGGTGCCGATGTCGGGGGGCGAATATGCGATCACGCGGTTCCGGCCCTCGCGCTTCGCCTCGTAGAGCGCTTCGTCGGCGTGGCGGAGGAGGGTTTCGGTGTCGTCCGCATCGGCGGGATAGTTCGCGACGCCTCCGCTAACGGTCAGATTGCCGCCCGGCTGTTTTTCCCCGTATTGGAAGTTCTCTTTCTCGATGAGCCGTCTAATCCTCTCCGCGGCCTGCAAAGCGGTGTTCCGATCCGTATCCGGCATTACCATCAGGAACTCCTCACCGCCGTAGCGGCCGACGCTCTCCCCATCCCGAACCTGTTCCTTGAGCAACGTAGCCATGGATCGCAGGAGGTCGTCGCCCGGGAGGTGGCCGTTCGTGTCGTTGTAGTGCTTGAAATGATCGATGTCGAAGAGAAAGATCGAGAGCGTCTTGGGCGCGTCGCCCTCCATGTCCACGACATCCTGAACATGCCGAAGGATATGCACCCTGTTGAGGAGAGTCGTGAGCCCGTCGATCTTCGCGAGCATCTTCTGCTGCTTGAGCACCGCCGCGCTATTCATGGACACGGACGTGAGGAGTGCGATGGTGCGACCGAGCTCCCGTGCGTTCGGTACCTCACGCTCGGTCGGGCCGACGAGAATAACGCCGATGGTGAGATGCTCGGCAAGAACAGGGAGGCAGATCGAAAAGTCAGGCTCGGAGCCGTTGCACTCGAGAAGCTTGTACCTGACCTGTGCCGTTTCGTATTTGAGATCCTCGGATCGAATGGGAATCTGCTTCATCGCGGTGATGCCTGCGATCCCCTCTCCAGGCTTGACTTTCTGTCCGGACTTGTAGGGGGCGTCACCTTTTGTCGCCTGGACAATGAGGCTCCCTCCCCGTGTTCTGAAGAAGACCGCGTAAGAGGACCCGAAAATCTCCTGAACGAGATCAATCGCGCGGGAGGGAATTTCGCGCAGATCGCGCACGGAGGAGAGCCGCTGCGCCAGCTCCGGAAGCTCGATGAGCGATCGCTCGAGCTGATGGATCGTCTGCTCGGCCCGTTCTGCGCGTTCATAGAGATCCTGCGCCGCGCGCTGATGCTCCTGAGCGCTAATCTCCAGTCGGGAGGAGAGCCGTTTCAAATCGCGGATGGCGCCCTTGCCCTCGATCGCCATGGCGCGACGTCCAAGGTAGTACCCGATGACTCCAACGAAGAACACGAGGGTCGCTATCTGGCCCGCGTGGTCGTTTATGATCATCCACAAATCGTTCATGATGCTCTCTGCTGCGTGCCCGCCGGTGCCCTACCGGAGGGATGCGGCTTCGGGTTCGCTCGATCTTCGCCGATCGGCGGCTGAGACTGAAGCGGTCCCAAACCCGGGCAGACCGCACAGAGCCTTGTAGTAAAGCAAGTGGCGTGCCATTTGGCGAAATGCTTTGTGGACGGATCGAGCGGGAGTAATCTCTTGTGATCACGGGGCCTTGAGTTAAAACCAGAGGTCAGCGGGGGGAAGCTTCCCGTGTTCAACGGGGTGTAGAGTGACGCATTTTGCGTCGTCCCTGTCACAACTTCGTACTCGCCGGCCTCCGGACAGCGATCTCCCGGATGATAGGAGCGGGCGCTTTTCGCGCCACCTTCTTCACCTTGCGCGCCGGGCTTGTTTGCTAGAATGGCGTTCGGGAGGGGGGCGTGTCGCCGCCCCGGGGCAGGGGAAGCTTTCGAATGGAAGAAAGGCTGATATTTCTCATCGGGGCGCCGCGATCCGGCACGACCCTGCTCGCCCGGATGCTCTCATCCCACTCGGCTATCCATGGCCGCCCCGAGCCGCATCTCATCGTGCCCCTGGCGCATCTGGGATTCTACGGCCGGGTCGACAAGGCGCCCTACGATCCCTTTATCGTGCAGCAGGCGGCTGAAGAGTACGTTCGCGATCTGCCGCGGGGCGAGATCGACTATCTGGACGCGCTGCGGGCATACACCGATACACTCTACGAACGAATGCTGGCGCCCTCTAACAAGAAGCTCTTCCTCGACAAGACGCCGGCCAACTCCCTGGCGCTTCCGTTCCTCGGAAAACTCTACCCGAAGGCGCGGTTCGTCGTAATTACACGGCACCCCGTTGCCGTCTTTGTCTCCTACGCTGAATCCTTCTTCGACGACGACTACGACGTCGCGCTGAGCCACAACCCGATCCTGGGCCGCTACGTGCCGGCCATCGCGAAGTTTCTGCGGGAGAAGCCCGCGCCGCTTGTTCACGTACAGTACGAGCAGCTCGTGGCGCAGCCCGAGGCCGAGATGAAGCGGATCTTCGCCTTTCTCGGGCTCCCCTTCGAGCCGGGGACGATCGAGTACGGCGGGCAGGAGCAGGGGGGGAAGGGGCTTGGCGATCCGATCAACGTGGCGCGCCATACCCGGCCCATGACGGCGTCGGTGGAGAAATGGGCGGAGGTGCTCGCGGGAGATCCGGTGAGGCTGGAGAAGGTGCAGCGGGTTACCGACCGGCTCGACCCCGCCGATCTGGCCGCGTGGGGTTATCCGGTCGAAACGCTCTATGAGGCCATCGTGCGTCTCCGGGGAGCTCCGCTCCGGCCCCGGCGCGCGCGGCTCACGCGATACCGGCTCGAGCGGAAACTTCTTGTCGCGCTCCGTCGCAACATTCATCAGAACGCGCTTGGCCGCCTCCTCAAGCGGTTCCGCTTGGCCCTCGACGTAATCCTCCGCGATTGAAAAGCCACCCTAGGCCCCCCCTGTGCTTCCGTACTCGACGGGTCCCGTCCCCCGCGCGGCGCGACGACGGCGCGATCGCCTCGCGCGTCGGGGAAGGTCCCGCAAACCCCGTAGAGCATTCCAGCGATGCCTCGGGACTGGTCCCCGGCGCGCGAGGGCGCCGCCGTTTTGCGCCTTTTGCGCGGGGGAATCCCGTCTGCGTGCGGAAGCCCCTGGGGCACTCCAGCTTCCAACGGGACTCTTTATCTATCATGATAAGATGGTACGAGAAGCTTCCGCCCCGAGCGGGCGTCTACGAGACCACTGCGATGACCGAATACATCAGTCCGTGGATGGAGGGGGTCGACGAGCGGGCGCCGGCGCTTTCCGGAGATCTCGACGTCGACGTTGCGATCGTCGGTGCGGGCTTTACGGGACTCTCCGCTGCACTCGCGCTTCGCGAGCAAAACGTCTCCGTCTGCGTGCTCGAGGGGGAAATCGCCGGCTACGGCGCGAGCGGCCGCAACGCGGGACACCTCACGCCCTCAATCGGGAAGGATCTTCCCACGCTCTCCCTCATGTTCGGGCGGTCGCGTGCGGCCGAGCTGGTGCGCCTCGTCGAAGCGGGGGTCAGTCACGTCGAGCGCTGCATTGAAAAGCACGCCATCGATTGCGCCTACGAGCCCGTGGGGAATGTTATTGCGGCGGTGCACCCCAGGCAGTTTGCGGCGATCGATCGCGCGGCCCGCGCGGGAGAGAAGTTCGGGGCCGACGGCGAACTGCTCGAGCCGGACGAGATGCGCAAGCGTGGCATTCCAGCGCGGTTCCTGCGCGGTTTTCTGGAGCGGCGGGGTGGGATTCTTCATCCGGGCCGTTACGTCCGGGGATTGCGTCGCGCCGCACTGGCGGCGGGTGCGAAGGTTTTCGAAGAGACGCCGGTCCAGCGCATTCAAGACGGCGAGCCCGCCACGCTTCACACGCCGGGCGGCCGTGTCCGGGCGCGGATGGTCGTTCTTGGCACGAACGCCTTCACCGCGGATCTCGGCTTTCTCCGAAGTCCCTTCATCCGGCTGAATGTCTATCTCTTCCGCACGGCGCCCCTTGGCGACGCCCGGCGCGCCCGGCTGGGCTGGCAGGGGCGCGAGGGAATCTACACCGCCCACGAGATGCTCGAGAGCTACCGCCTGACCGACGACGACCGCATCGTCGGCGGCGCCAAGACCGTCCGGTACGCATACGGAGGCCGGGAGCTTCCCTACCAGGATCCGCAAACCTTCGCGTTTATCGAGCGCGCCTTCCGAGATCGGTTTCCGGAGCTTGGAGATCTCGCCGTGACGGATCGCTGGGGCGGTCCGATCGCGATCACCCTAGATTTTCTTCCCCTGCTCGGTCGAACCGGGGCGCGCGGGAACGTCTTCTACAGCCTGGCCTACGCGGGCCACGGCATTGCGATGGCGAGTTACGCGGGCGCCTTGCTTGCCGATCTCATGCTCGATCGTGATGGCCCGGGGAAAACGCTCTCCGCCCGGCGGCGAATTCCGCTTCCGCCGGAGCCCTTCCGCTGGCTTGTTTTTCGCGCGCTGACCGGCGTCTTCGGCGCCATCGACGCGCGGGTCGATCGCGCCGCCTCCACACCGAATTGAAATGCGGGACGGTTCCCGTACCGCGGGTAGGGGTTTCGGCCTTCCGCGATTGGCCTTCGCCACCGATCACGGCTATAAAGGGAACAGCGAGGGAGAGCCATGAGCGGAGGGGAAGGGAATAGTTTCGGGGCGCGAAGGACGCTCTCGGCGGGCGGGCAAGGCTACACGATCCATTCGCTCCGCGCGCTCGAGGAGCGCGGCTTCCCCGGCGTCGCGACGCTTCCGGTCTCGCTCCGCATTCTCCTTGAAAACCTTCTCCGCCATGAAGACGGCCACAGGGTCACCCGCGACGACATTGAGGCCCTTGCGCGCCGGGATGCCGGCGCGCGCGAGATCGCTTTCACTCCGGCGCGTGTGATCCTCCAGGACTTCACGGGTGTTCCCGCCGTGGTCGATCTCGCGGCCATGCGCGACGCGATCGCGCGCATGGGGGGCGATCCCGCGAAGATCAATCCGCTGCAGCCTGTGGATCTTGTCATTGATCACAGCGTCCAGGTCGACCGCTTCGGCTCCCCGGGGGCTTTCGAGGAAAACGTCCGCATCGAATACCAGCGAAACCTCGAGCGCTACGGGTTTCTCCGCTGGGGAGCCGGGAGCTTCGCCAACTTCCGCGTAGTGCCTCCCGGGACGGGAATCGTACACCAGGTCAATCTCGAGCACCTCGCGCATGTGGTTTTCACGAAGAAGAGAAACGGCGTGACCTGCGCGTTTCCCGACACCCTCGTGGGCACGGACTCCCATACGACGATGATCAACGGCCTCGGCGTTGTGGGGTGGGGTGTGGGCGGCATCGAAGCCGAGGCGGCGATGCTGGGCCAGCCCATCTCGATGCTGATTCCACAGGTTGTCGGTTTCAAGATCACCGGTCGGCTTCCCGCAGGGGCCACGGCGACGGATCTCGTGCTCATGGTCGTGCAACAGCTTCGCCGGAAGGGGGTGGTCGGGAAATTCGTGGAGTTCTATGGCGAGGGGCTCTCTGCGCTGTCCCTCGCCGACCGCGCAACGATCGCCAACATGGCCCCCGAGTATGGGGCCACGATGGGTTACTTTCCGGTCGACGATGAGGCGCTGAACTATCTCCGCTTCACGGCCCGGCCGCCGGCGCTCGTCGCGCTTGTGGAGGCTTACTTCAAGGAGCAGGGGCTCTTCCACGGCGCGGACACGCCCGATCCGGAATATACCGACACGCTTACGCTCGATCTTGCCGACGTGGAGCCCAGCCTGGCCGGCCCGAAGCGACCCCAGGACCGGGTACCGCTTCGCGAGGCCAGGGGGGCCTTCGCGACGGCGCTCGCGGGGATGTTGGAGGCGGCCGGGTCGGGATCCGCGGATGCATCCGTTCCGGTGATCTGGAATGACGCGGCCTTCGATCTCAAACATGGCGCCGTCGCGATCGCAGCCATCACGAGCTGCACCAACACCTCGAACCCATCGGTCATGATGGCGGCCGGCCTTCTTGCGCGCAATGCCGTGAAGCGGGGGCTGGGGGCGAGCCCCTGGGTGAAGACAAGCCTCGCGCCGGGATCGAAAGTAGTGACGGACTACCTGAAGGCCGTGGGGCTTCTGGCATACCTCGAGTCGCTCGGCTTCAACCTTGTGGGGTACGGCTGCACGACGTGCATCGGGAACTCGGGACCCCTCCCCGATCCGATCGCGAAGGCCGTCAGGGAAGGGGGCCTCGTCGTCACGTCGGTACTCTCCGGAAACCGGAACTTCGAGGGGAGAATCAGCCCGCTCGTGCGCGCCAACTACATCGCTTCCCCGCCCCTCGTGGTGGCTTACGCCATCGCAGGCACGATGGCCATCGACCTTGTGCGCGAACCGCTGGGGGCCGATCGCGAGGGGAAGCCCGTTTATCTGCGCGAAATATGGCCGGAGGCCGAAGAGGTGTCGCGGACGGTGCGCGAGGGAATTCAGTCGGAGATGTACGAGCGGATTTACGCCGACGTCTTCACGGGGGACGAGGCCTGGGCAAAACTTCCCGTCCCCGAGGGAGATCGCTACGCCTGGTCTTCCGGATCGACCTACATCAAGCCCCCCCCCTTCTTCGATAACATGTCGCCCGAGCCGGCGCCTTTAAAGGACGTGCGCGGTGCCCGGGTGCTCGCGCTCCTGGGCGACTCCGTGACGACCGATCACATCTCTCCGGCGGGAGCCATTGCGGAGGACTCTCCGGCGGGCCGCTACCTCACGGAGCATGGCGTGGCGCGCAAGGACTTCAACTCCTTCGGCTCACGCCGGGGCAACCACGAAGTCATGATGCGCGGAACCTTCGGGAACCTCCGCCTCCGAAACCGGATCGTTCCGGGGATCGAAGGCCCCTGGACGAAGCATTTTCCGGGCGGAGAGAAGGCCTTCATCTACGATGCGGCCATGGCCTACGCCGCGGACGGCGTGCCGCTCATCGTGATTGCGGGGGCTGAGTACGGGCCCGGGTCCTCGCGCGACTGGGCGGCCAAGGGAACCTTGCTCCTGGGTGTTCGGGCCGTTCTCGCCGGGAGCTTCGAGCGGATCCACCGATCGAATCTCATCGGAATGGGTGTTTTACCGTTGCAGTTCGAGCCCGGGGAGGGCTGGGAGAAGCTTGGCCTTACGGGCGAGGAGCGCTTCGATATCGACGGGATCGCCGAGGGTGTGGCGCCCCGCAAACGCCTTTCGGTGAGGGCCACCGGCCCGGACGGAGAAGAGAAGCACTTTCACGTGGTCGCGCGCGTGGATACCCCCAACGAGGTCGATTACTACCGCCACGGCGGGATTCTGCAGTTCGTCCTGAGATCCCTCCTCGCGGCATAGATCGCCCAGGGGGGCTCTCCGGGCGTACGTGAAGCCCCTCCCCGCGGGGCCCTGCGATCTTTGGGGCGGCGCGCGCCACAAGCGTCTCTTCGTAACCGCTATAATCCCGGATCACACCTGCCGCCGATGGGTGAGGTGTGTCTTCATGAGGGAGGGACCTTCGCATGAAATTCGGAATTTTGATCTTTCCGACAGACTACGCGATCCAACCGGTCGAACTGGCCGTGGCCGCGGAAGAGCGCGGCTTCGAATCGATCTGGCTCCCCGAACACACCCACATCCCCGCTTCCCGTCTCTCCCCCTGGCCCGGCGGCAGCGATCTCCCCAAGGAGTACTGGCATACCCACGATCCCTTCGTTGCGCTTGCTGCGATCGCCGGGGCGACCTCGCGCATCAGGATCGCGACGGGGATCTGTCTGCTTATCGAGCGCGATCCGATCACAACGGCGAAGGAGGTGGCCAGCCTCGACATGATCTCCGGCGGGCGGCTCATCTTCGGCATCGGCGCCGGATGGAACGCCGAGGAGATGGAGAACCACGGGGCGAATTTCAAGGAGCGCTGGAAGATCGTTCGTGAGAAGATCGAGGCGATGAAAGAGATCTGGACAAAGGACGAGCCGGAGTACCACGGGCGCTACGTGAATTTCGACAAGATCTGGAGCTGGCCGAAGCCCGTCCAGAAGCCGCATCCCCCCATCATTCTGGGGAGCGAGACGAAGTGGGCCCGGCAGCGGGTGGTCGATTACGGGGACGGCTGGATGCCGATATTCAGGATGAGTCCCGATCTGGGAGAGAGTGTGAAAGATCTGCGGGATCGCGCTGAAAAAGCGGGCCGGGACCCGGGTTCAATTTCACTCACGATGTATGGGGG
>CBDUXZ010000003.1:0-19055 GCA_965371325.1 uncultured bacterium
CCCCCACCGGCCCGTCCCGGCAAAGAGGAGCCCCAGAAGGCCCACCACCAGCCCGGCGCTCGCAAATCCCACGAGCGCGCCCGCCACGCTCCCGATCCACGCAAGTCCCAGAATGAGTCCCACCTTTGCCGTGGAGTAAGTGAAATCGAGTGCGGCCTGCTTTCCGAACAGCCCCCGCCCGTTCATCGTTCCCATGAAGACGGCGTAGAGCCCGAAGGTTGCGATCGCCAGCGCCGCGAGGCGGAGGGTGGGGGTGAGCCCGGGATCGCGCAGGCCCGCGGCCATGAGGGGCGCGGCCAGGACGAAGAGAAGCGCGGCGAGGGCACCGAGTACCGTCTGGAGGATGAGCGCTTTCCTGTGCACCTCCGGAGAGCGCCCGAGATCTTCCGCAACGAACTTCGAGACCGACTGCAGGGCGCCGGTGACGAGAAGTGCGTTTACGACCGTCATGGCGCCGGTCACCACCTTGTAGACGCCGTACTTGTCGGGCGGGAGAATGCGGGCGAGCAGGATGGGAAGGAGGGCGCCGATTGCCAGAAAGTAGAGTTTCGCGGCGGTGAGATAGACGGTGCCCCGTGCGTCGGAGACGGCAACCTCCCTCTTCCCGACGTCTTTCTCGGCGGTCAAAGAACGGCTCCGGTCCGGGGCCCGAGAAGCAGCAGTTCCCTGAGGCGCGCCGCGCGTTCGGGCTCCCGATCGTACAGATTGCGCAACTCACCCGGGTCGTTCCCGAGATCGTAAAGCTCCCACGTGCCGTAATCGCCATCGTGAATGAGCTTCCAGCCATCGTCCAGGATCATGCTCTTGGAAGCGAGCTGCGTGGCTTCGCTGAAGACGGGCGGCGGCGGTTCGGATAGGCGCTTCCCGGCCAGCGCGGGCCCTAGGCTTCTTCCCGAAAGCCCCGGGGGCGCCTTGATTCCGAGAACGTCGAGCAAGGTCGGCGTGAGATCAAGCAGGCTCACGGCGTCGCTCACCACGGCCGTGCGGCGATCCGGCGTTCGGATAAGAAGAGGGACGCGGGTGACCTCCTCGTAGAGCGTTGTACCGTGGAACTGCCCCCCATGCTCGCCGAACTCCTCACCATGATCGGAGGTGACGACGAAGAGCGCGTTCCCGCCGATGTTCTCATCGAGCCAGTCGATCAACTCCCCCATGGATGCATCCGTGTCCAGCACCTCGCCGTCGTAGAGATCAGCGTCCCGATCACCGAAACGGTTCTCCGGCCGCGGCATGTAATGGGCGTGGGGATCGTAGAAGTGGACCCAGAGAAAGAAGGGAGGCGTGAGTTCCGGGAGGATCGATCGGACCCTGGGGGGGATGCGCCTGGAAACGATTCCCCGGTTGTCCTTGTTATAGACGCCGACAGCGTTGTCGTGATGGGTGAACCCTTGGGCGAGTCCCCATTCCGGTCCGAAGTAGCGATGGGGCGTCACGGCGCCGGTATCGTAACCGGCGTCCTGAAGGATCTCCGCGAGTGTCACGTTGCCGTCGTCCAGCGGCGGCCCCACGCCGTAGGTCCACTCCAGCGCCGACGGGAGGCGTCCCGTCATGAGCGAGGCGATGGAGGGAAAGGTGTTCGACCCCTGGGCGTGTGCGTTCGGGAAGATAAGCGCGCTCTTTGCGAAGCGATCGAGGTTCGGGGTCGTTCGCCGCGCACCGCCCATAACGCCCACACGATCGGCCCGCAGCGCATCGATGGTGATGAGCACCAGGCTCGCGCCTCGAAACGCGCCTCCGGGTTTCCCGGAAGACGGCCGGATCGTGCCGGCCTCCGGTGCTCGCGTCGCCGTTTCGAGCGGCACGGGTGATTGCGGCCTGAACACCGGTATCCCCCTTGCGAGGAGCGGGTAGATACGCTTTGCGTAGGTCGTGCGGTTAAAGAGCAGCGCCTTGACCTCCTCGCTCCGATGGAATCCCGCCAGCGCGAAGGCGCTGGATGCTCCCCAGAGGAGCGCGAGAAAAACGGTAAGCGCACGCCGGGCCATGGCTGAACGCGCGGGCGAGGCGCTTCGAATTGAAACGAGCGCTTCGATGAGAGCGAGGAACGCAACGGTTGCGATGATGAGATGAAGCCGGTTGTAGAGCCGCACGTAGAGGTCGCGGTCGATGACGTAGAGAAGGGAGAAAATTCCGACGCCCAGCAACACCACCGCCCAGCCGCTCGCCGATAGCGGAACTCTCCCGGGACCCCCGGCGCGCGGTCCGAGTGCGAGGCGTCCGAAGCATCCCAGCAGCACCAGCGCGACGACGCCTGCCGCGTAGAGGAGGAGATCGGCGGGCCCGAGGGAAAAGGTCAGAAACCCCCGCGAGAGGAGGTGGAGTGAAAGGCAGAGCAGGCCCGCCGCGATCGCCGCCAGCGCCCCACAGAAATACAGATCGCGTTTCAGTGACGCGAAGAGTCCCTGGTAGAACCGCTCGCCGAAGTCGAAGAGGTCGCCCTCGGAGCGCAGCGCGCGCGGAAGGAGCCAGGCCACAAGCCCCAATATCGCGCCGAGGAGCGCGCCCGCCGTCAGGGTGGCGGCGAGGATCTGCAGGCCAAGCGCAAGCCCGGCGCCAACGCCACTGAGCGCTCCGCTTGTCCGCCAGAGAACGTCGATCGCCTCGACGGCGCCCATGACGGCGCCGGCGATCACGCCCAGAAGCAATCCTGTCCGCAGCGCTCTTGACACCGCGCGCACCCCCCCGCCCAAATACGAAACGGGCATCCAAGCGCCAGGGTTCCGGAGGCGCACGGAGCGGCACATTATAAGGGTGGGCCGGCGCGCTGCCAATGCGAAGGATCAGGAGAGGCGTGGGCGCTCGGAACCGGTCGAAAGCGTCCCCTGGAAGCGCGCCTTGGCGGTCACCCATGAGATTGCCGTAAAGATCAGGAGCGCTCCGATGAAGAACTCGCGCGTGTACCTGTCTCCTAGGAGCAGCGCGCCCAGGGTCGCCGCGACGGCGGTCGTCGCCATGAGGACGATGCTCCCCTCGCCGGCCCGTGCATACTTGAAGGCCTGGTTGATCAGCAACTGGCCCACCGTCGACAGCAGGATCATCGCGATCACTGCGACGAGTGAAACGCCCGTCGGGAGCACGGGGTGGATGAGAATGAACGGGAGTGTCACCACCGTCCCCACCGCACTGAAGTAGTAAAAGATCGCGAGCGCTCCGTCGGTTCGCCGCAAAACGCGCGTTGCCAGAATGGAGACGGCCGCGAAGACGGCCGACACCAGGGTCGAGGCGTACCCCAGGAGAGGGCCGCCGCCCTCGCGCGCGGCGGGCGCGAGCATGATGGCGACGCCGGTCAGGGCAACGAAGAAGCAGCCATACAGATCCAGCCCCACACGCTCCCTGAGGACCGGAATGGAGAGCAGGGCCACGAAGAGCGGATAGGTGTTGTTGAGAAGAACCGCGTGACCCACCGGCACCTGCGAGATCCCGTAGAAGTAGAAGATGATCGCGATGCTGGAGGTAAGAGCGCGCAGATAGAGAAGCTTCCGGTTCACAGGCCGGAGATCGATCAGGCGCCCCCGGACCAGGGGCCAGAAGATGATCCAGCCGCCGAGGAAACGGAGGAAGATCACCTCGCCAACGGGCAGGTGCTCGCAGGCAATCTTCGCCGAGACGGACATCGCGCCGAGAAAGGCGCTTGCCGTGAGCAGCATGAAGGGCCCGTTTCGCAGGTATCTGAGGATCGGGGGCGCCATGATGCGCTTCCCTCCAGGGGTTTTTCCCAAACAAAAAGGCCATGGACTAAAGCCCATGGCCACGTGGCGATCAGATTGCGTGCTGTCTAGCGATCTCTCCCCGTGGCCGCCGGGCTAAACACCGGCTTCGTCGTGCGCATCTTCGTCCACACGAGCGCCCTTGCGATCGCGATGCGAAGCGCGTCGTTCGCGACTTTGGTTGAAATCTTCGGGGACGTTGACATGACGGACTCTCTGCGCGTTGTGTTCCCGTAACTGTGGAAAGTTAGCAAACGGCACGCGCAAGTGTCAATCGAAATTATTCTTCGGAAGCCGACGCCCGTGTCCGTCTGAGGGACCACCTGCGGTTCGCACAGTGCTGCACGGTTTGACAATCCCGCGGGCGCTGATCAATCATGCGTTCGAATTCTTTCCCTTGCGGCGCATCCCCGGTGTAAGCCACAGGTAGCCGCGCAATCAATCCAGTTTCCCCTCGTATCGACCCCGGAGGCGCCCTTGAGTACTCAGTCCTACACCGAGGAGGCCCTCGGCGTGCGGGGTGTCGACGTTCGCATCCTTTCGGCCGGCGAGGGCGACCCTCTCCTTTTTCTCCATGGCGCGGGGGACGGAGGCTTCTGGCTTCCCGTTCATGAAGCGCTCTCGAAGCACTTCCGTGTTATCGCGCCCGTTTGTCCGGGCTTCGCGGGCACGCCCCGCCCCGCGTCCTTCGACACGATGGAGGACTACACTTTCCACCATCTTGATCTCATGGATGCTCTCGGCCTCTCCTCGCCCCGTGTCCTCGGCGTCTCCATCGGGGGGTGGATGGCGGCGGATCTCGCCAGCCGCTATCCGGCGCGGGTATCGAAGCTCGTGCTTGTGGGGGCGTCGGGCCTTCACGTCGAGGAGGCGCCCATTCCCGACATCTTTGCGCTCCCCATGGAGCAGCTTTTTCCCCTGCTGTTCGAGGATCTCACCGCCGCGATGGCGCTCGTGCCGGGGAGCATGGATCAGGATTTCATCGAGGCCCAGCTGAGGGAGCGCGCAACGGTCGCGCATCTCGCGTGGACCCCCTATTTCCACGACCCCAGGCTGCCCCGGCGCCTGGTGCGCGTGAGCGCTCCCACGCTCCTGGTCTGGGGCGAGAAGGACCGCTTCACGGGTGTGGCCCACGGGAAGGCCTACGAGCGGCTTCTTCCGGAGTCGCGGCTGATTCAAATTCGTGATTGCGGTCACCTGCCGTCCATCGAGCAGCCGGAGAAGTTCTGCGAGGCGGCGCTCCCGTTCCTGAAGGGTTAATCCCGACCGAGGCCCGACCTAGGAATGAATCGATGAAATTCTATTTCTTCCATCTCATGCCCTGGCCCCATCTGCCGGACGATTTCGACGAGAAGTACAACTCGTCCTGGGTGACGCTCCCGAACGAGATCTACAAACCCGAGCTCGGTGTGGGCCTCTACAACCGCTACCTCGACGAGCTCGAGTACGCGGACACGCTCGGTTTTGACGGTATTTGCGTGAACGAGCACCACCAGACCTCCTACGGGAACATGCCCTCGCCGAACCTCATGGCCGCGGCGCTGGTACGGCGCACGCGCAACGCGAAGATAGCGATCCTCGGAAACGGCCTGCCGCTAAGAGCCAACCCCCTCCGTGTGGCGGAGGAGGTCGCCATGCTCGACGTGATGAGCAACGGGCGAATCATTTCGGGCTTCGTCCGCGGCATCGGCGCGGAGTACTTCTCGCTCAACCTCGATCCCACGGAGAGCCGCGATCGTTTTCTCGAAGCGCACGATCTCATCATCCGCGCCTGGACCGAGCCCGGCCCGTTTCCCTTCGAGGGGAAGTATTACCGCTACAAGTACGTGAACATCTGGCCGCGCCCGCTGCAGAAGCCCCATCCGCCGGTCTGGCTGCCGTCGATGGGGAGTCTTGAGACCATCCAGTGGGCGGCCGAGCGGCGCTATCCCTTCTGCTCGGTCTTCACGCCGGTCGAGAACATCAAGCGAATGTTCAACCAGTATCGCGAGCACTGCGAAAAGATCGGCTACGCGCCGCACCCCGAACAGCTCGGTTTCGCGGCCGGTCCCTACGTCGCCGAGACCGACGCCAAGGCGCGGGAGGAGCTCGAGCCGCACGTGATGTGGTTCTTCAAGAAGGCGTTCAAGATGCCGCTCGAGTACCTCATGCCGCCCGGCTATGTCACCGAGAAGAGTCTTCGCATGATGATGGCGCAGGGATTCAAGCCGCCCGGGGAGATGAGCTTTGAGGAGCTGGAGAAGGCCGGCATGGTCATGTGCGGGAGCCCGAAGACGGTCATCGACAAAATCAAAGACCGCTACAAGGAGCTGGGGGGCTTCGGCTTCATCGTCACGGGAACGGCCGGCAACACGCCGCACTGGAAGACGGTGAAGAGTATGGAGCTGTTCGCCACCGAGGTTGCCCCGGCTCTCCGCAAGGAGTTCCCGACGGACTGACAGGCGCTGGCGCACACTTTCCGCGCGCAGGTGGGGACGGGACCCGCCGAGCACGGGAAGTGCGCGGCCCCTCTTTCTCATGGTGGGCGAGCGATGAAAACCTACGAAGGCGGATGCCATTGCGGACGGGTGCGGCTCAGAGTGACGACCGATCTGAAACACGTCGGCACCTGCAACTGCTCCGTCTGTGCGAAGAAGGGTTACCTGCATCTCATTGTTCCCCCGGAGCAGTTCGAGCTCCTCTCCGGAGAGGATGATCTCTCGACATACCGCTTCAATACGAAGACCGCGAAACATCACTTCTGCCGCCACTGCGGCGTCGCCCCCTTCTACGTGCCGCGATCCGATCCCGACAAGATTGACGTGATCGTTCGCTGCCTGGTGGGCGTGGACGTCGACGTTCTCCCGCGCGTGGCCTTCGACGGGCGGAACTGGGAGGCGGCCATGGCCGCGGGCCCGGGCTGGCGCCGTTGAGGGGCACCCCTGAACCAAAATGTAGTCGGATTGAAACGGCGGCTTTCCAAGAAAAGTTGTAACAATTTTAATAGGTTGCCGCGATCCAAGCCTTTCGAAAAATCTTTCGCTGCGGGGCAAAAGTGTCTCTCAGTCGGCTACTGTTGACAATAGTCTGGCATAGAGGCAGAATATGCCCTTCAAGTGTTATAACTAGCTGAATTAATTAAATTTTAATTTTTTAAATTTTGTCCTGTCTGGCTTCACCACCACAGCTCTAGGCGGATCTGGTTGAGCATAAGGGGGGACTGTGGAAAAAAAACCAAGGAAAACGAAACGTGATCGCTTTTTACACGTCGCAGAACGACGGACAAACGTTGTTCTTAGGCGTCTCCGCGTCCTTGGTAATTGTGCTAATCGATCTGCCTACGAGTATTCCGACGATGACGTCGACAGAATTTTTCAAGCGATAGAGCACCAATTGACAATCACGAAGGCAAAGTTTGCTAGCAAGAAAAGAGAAGATTTCAGGTTGCAGTGAGGAGAGGAAGGAGCGCCTCGACGACCTAACCGTCGAGGCGCTAACGCCAACCGCCCCGGTCGCAACAACGACCAAGCGGTGCGCCAACCGAAGCATACGGGATATCCTGTGCTCGGTCAATGCGATACCGGGGCAGAAAGGAAACAAAGATATGAGTGCTTTGAGTAAGATCTACCCGTATAACGAAGGCTCAGTTCGGAAGAACGCCCCCGAGGACCCCGGTGTGTACCGCCTGAGCTATCTCTCCAACGACGGAGAACGCTACGTATTCTACGTTGGCCAGGCCAAGAACCTTGAGGAGCGGCTCTTGGACCATCTCCGTCCCTCTGACCCGAACTCTTGTATTCGGGGCTTCCTTAGTGGAAAGTTCGAATGCTTCTTCCGCTTTCAGGTTATCTGGACTGCATCGGAACGCGATCGGATCGAGACTGAGGAAATAGATAGGTACAAGCCGCGGTGTAACAGTCGGAGAAACTAAAACCAGTCCATTTGTTCCTCTCCTTGAAGCAGAGCCCCCGGGTAAACTTCTCGGGGGCTCAATTTTTCTGACCCTCCACGTACCGCGTTCAGATCCCGACAAGATCGACGTGAACATTCGGTGCCTAGAGGAGCGGGACTCCGCCGCGCTCCCCACTGAACCCTTCGACGGCCGGAACTGGGAAGCGGCCATGGCCGACTGCCCGGCCTGGCGGAAGCAAGGGGACCCGGACGGACCGCTGGATTGGATCCGCGATAACCTCTAAAATTGGCTTTTCCGGGAGATTTCTTATATTTCGACGGTTAGGGGCGGGAGAAGCCCGGCCTGTCATTTACGAACCTGGCGTCGGATGCGCTCCGGGAAGGAATCAGCCTTCCCGGAAAGGTCCTTCAGAGCGAACCGGCGCGCACGCAGGAGGGCAGGCGAATGAGCAACGGAGAGTCGAAGAGCGGCGCGGGCGCTTCCTGGATGCCCGCGGCTTTCGTGATTTTGGGTCTGGGCAACGTGGCGAACGCCCTCTGGATGCTTTTCTCGCCTGAAAGCTGGTACCACGATCTTCCGGCGGGGGTGCCCGACACCGGACCGCTCAATCTTCACTTCGTGCGCGATCTGGGCGCGGCGTTTTTCACCATGGCGATCGCTTTTTTCGTGTCGGCGCCAAAGGCGCAGCAGCGACGCGGCGTCGTTCTCGCCGTGGGCCTGTGGTACGTGCTCCACTCGATCATTCACCTCTACGACGTCGCGGTGGGCCATCTCGGCACGCACCATCTGCTCCTGGACTTCCCGCTGGTCTACCTTCCCACCCTCATCCTGATCGTCCTCGCCTTCCCACGCTGGTGGGCGGGTGGCCAGGCGCAGACGGAGCGCGCCTGAGGCGCGCGGGCGGCACGGCCCACCGCAGCCGGGGGTGGGTGCCAGGCCCAGAGGGGATTGCTTCGTCGCTTCGCTTCTCGCAATGACATGCGGGGGCATCCTGGGGAGAAAGACATGCGGCTCGAACCGATCGAAAATCCGAAGAGCTGGATGCTGCGTCTGGCTTACCGTGCGTCGAAGAAGCGGCTGGGGAAGGTCATGAGCCCCATGAAGGTCGTCTATGCCCGCATCCCGGGCGTCCTGCGCGCATCCTACGAGTTGGCGAAGTTCGAGGAAAAGGGCGTTCGGCTCGATCCGGCGATAAAGCTCATGGTCAAATCGCTCACCGCCCAGATCAACCAGTGCGGCTTCTGCATGGACATCGCCGAGGCTTTCGCGGTGGATGAAAAGGTCGGCCTCGAAAAGCTCCGGGCGCTCCCCGAATACGGGACAAGCCCCCTCTTCTCGGATCGCGAGCGCGCCGCGCTGGCCTACGCTGAAGAGGCCACGCGCAACAAACGCGTGCGCGATGAAACCTTCGAGAAACTGCGCAACTATTATGATGAGCAGGAGATTGTCGAAATCACCTGGGTGAACGCCCTGGAGAACTATTACAACCTGATCAGCATCCCGCTCGGGTTGGAATCGGACGGGCTGTGCGCCATTGCGCAGACCCGGACGGCGTCTTAAGGAAGACGCCCCCACATCTGTCCAAAATCGACTTTTTGCATGAAGGCGCACGCTCTGTGATTTCGAGGAGCGCAAGCGACGAAGCAATCCCCTGATTGAAAGGAATCCCTTTGCGGAGGGGATTGCCACGTCGGGCCTGCGGCCCTCCTCGCAATGACAAGTGTTTGGACAGCATCGGAAGGGGACCTCTGAAAAAGGAGAGCCTCCCATTTTTGCCTTGGAAACAGGGGAATGTCCCCTTTGAGGAAACGTTACATGTCGTCCCGACCGCGGTCCAAAAACGCCCCTCCCCTTGTCGAGCACCGGGCCGCGTTCAAAGTGAGCCTGCCGCGCCCCACCGACTTCGCCGCGTGCGTCGCGAGATACACCGCCTTCGGGCTTGACGAGGCCAACCGTCTCGACAGCGCGGCCGCGCTTCTTTTCGTTCGCGTGATTGATGGCGCGCGTTATCTCGTCCGCGTGTCGGCTTCGAGCTCGCGCGAAGCGCCGGCTGCGCGGGTGGAAGTTCTCGGAACCGCGCCGACCTCCAGGCCCGTCTTGAGGCGCCTTCGCGAGGAGGTCCTCTGGCGACTCGGGGCAGGCTTCGATCTCCCGCAATTTTATCGCGCGGCGGGCCGCGATGCGCGTCTCGCGCCTTTGCTCAAAACCTTTCGCGGTTATCGCCCGCCGCTCACTGTCGATCCCTTCGAATCCCTCGTCACCAGCATCACCGCCCAGCAGATCAACCTTGCATTCGCCTTCACCACACGCAGCCGCCTGGTGCGCGCCTATGGCCCTGCGGTAGAAACGCCGGAAGGAGAGCGCTTTCACGCCTTCCCGGGCCCCGGGGATCTCGCGGGTGTGCGCGAGGCGAGCCTGCGGAAGATGCAGTTCAGCGGGGTGAAGACGCGGGCGATCCTGGGGCTTGCAAGGGAGGCGCGTCGGGGCAACGTGCCCTTCGACGCGTTTGGCGGCTGGGACGATGCGCGGGTTCAGGCGTGTCTCACCGCCCAGTATGGTATCGGCCGATGGACGGTCGACTGGTTTCTCTCGCGATCGCTGGGCCGCGCCGATGCCTGGCCGGCGGGCGATCTCGCCGTTCGCAAGGCGGTCTCGTGGTTCTATTTCGACCGGAAGGATCAGAGCGAAGAGACGGTCCGCGCCTTCGGAGAGCGCTTTGGCGCGCACCGGAACCTCGCCGCCCACTACCTGTTGGCCGGATGGACGCGCGAGAGGGCAGCCTCGCGCCTGCGAAAGCCATAATGTCCTCCCGCCCGCGTACCGCCGTCCTCTCCCCGGTCTGCCTGCTGCTTTTGCTGGCCCTGCTGGGCATGACGCTTCACCCAGGCGCGGCGCAGGGCTGGGGACTGGCTGCCCACGCGATAATCACACGGCAGGCCATTGAAGCCTCTCCAGCGCCGCTGCGAGATGATCTGAGGGAGCAGCGGGAGGCGCTCATAGACAAGACGCTGGAGCCGGACACGCAGCTTCGGCCCAGGCACGGCCGGCGGGAAGCGGTTCGGCACTATCTCAACCTGGAGCTTCTCGCCAAGCCCCCCTTTGAAGACATTCCTTCCGATCCCGGTGCGGCGAAATCAAAGTACGGAGAGAGGCGGCTTCGCAAGGCCGGCAGACTTCCCTGGCATGCGGCGCGGGTCTACGCGGCCATCGTCAGCGCGATGAAAAAAAAGGATCGCGAGAGGATGATCCGCCAGATGGGATACCTCGCTCATTACGCTTCCGACGCATACGCGCCGCTGCACGCAACGACGAACTACGACGGCCAACTGACGGGGAACAAGGGCATCCACCGGCGCTACGAAACGGCGCTCATCAAGCGCCGCGCAAAGTTCTTTCGCGATCCCGGGGGGGCCGGGGCCGTGCCCGAAGCGAAGATCACGGACGTCGCAGCGCGCATGCTCGGGGTTTTGCGGACAGGGCACAACCGCGTGCCATCGCTGCTCGCGGCGGATCGCAAGGCCCGTCGCGCCGGAAGGGCGGGCTCGGCCGCCTATCTTGATGCCCTCTTCCGGGAGGTGGGCGGGTCGGCGCGAGAAAGGATGCGGGGGGCGGCGCGGGAAATTTCCGCCCTCTGGACCAGTGCCTGGATTGAAGCGGGGCGTCCGCGGCTAGCGCACGTGAAGACGGGCGGGCGCGAGGGTCGCTGAGGCGGCTGGACCCGGAAGCGCCATCGCCGGTTTGCGGCAAAGACGCCTGTAGGAGCAGGAGAGACAGCGCCTCAGATCGGATGTGCGCTGAAAGTCATCTTCGCGGCCGGTGTTGTGCTCGGGGTCCGTGAGGAGGGCGCGCATGTCGCGGGCGCTTCCCGCGATGAACGCACGCGCGGCCTCGATGTCGGCCCGGCTGGCGGTGAGGCAGATCATCCGCCCATCGCGCAGTGACAGCTCGATCAACCGGATGCGGTCGAGCGGAACCTTCCAGGTCTGCATGGCATAGAGGGACTGGGAGGCCAGCTGAACGCGATGATCATCCGGCTCCGCGCTCACACGACCCGTCTTCCAGTTCGCGATGACAACGCTTCCGTCTTCCCGCCTGAACGCGCAATCGATCTGCAGCCAGAGCCGGATCGTCTCGCTTCCCGCATCGAGCATGAAGTCCCGCGCTTCGTGGGTTGCAAGATAATGATTCGGGGGGGCCGCCTGGAGTTCCTCGAAGAGGGGGGAAGCATAGAAGTTGCGGAGGCAGGTTTCTACCTGAGCCGCGAGCGCGCGCCATACGCTCGCCTCGACGGGAAGCGCGTACTCGTGTTCGAGGAGCCCCAGGCGGCGCTTGGGATCAATGCGGTTTTGCCGGAGCTTGGAGGAGACCCAGTCGGCCCGCATGCGCGCGAGCGTGATGCGCACGATTTCATCCGTGGCCAGAACGGGCTGGCCGTTCTGAAGCATCCGGATGCTCCGGCGGAGGGCGTCGTGAACCACGGTGCCCGCCCACATCTGGCGCGACTTGAGATTCTTGAGGATGTAAATCTCGCGGGTTTTCGGGGAAGCCGCAGGGCGCCACCCTCCCCACATGCCGTAGTGGGTGTAGTAGTACTTGCGGGCGCATTCCCGGAGAACACGCTCTCTGGAGAGCGACCAGGAGAACTCGTTGGGGAAGCGCGCCGCGTCTGCGGATGAGACGCTGTGGCCCTGGCCGGGAGATGCCTTGGGGTTGTTCATACAGGGAGCCTAGCCGAGGGGTGTGACAGTCAGACCACGTCCTGCCCGAAGTTGCCGTGGAAGCCCATCGGAACTCGGTGCTTCAGATGGGCCCTGGCGACGGGCTTGCCGCCGATGTTTCGGGCGTCGAGCACGGAGAGGAAGCTCTTCTCCGTTGCGCCGTCATACACGACGCTTAGCACGAAGCCGTCGTCTTCCGCGGCGTCGGGTGCCCGGGGGACGAAGACGGGCTCGCTCGTCCACTGGCCGATGCCGAAGTCATGGCTCGCGCCGGCGCCGCCCTGCCGGTCGTACTTCTGAATGGTGGAAAGCGCGCGCGCGGCGGGATCGGCGGTGTTCTCCCGGGACACGACCGCGTAGCCATAACGGTTGGGATGCCCGATGAGCCGGTCATCGAGCCGCGGGAACTCGGCGCCGCGATCGGAGAGCTGCTTCTCTTTGCACGTGCCGGTCTCCAGATCGAACTCGTAGAGAAACGGAACGGCCTCCAGGGATTGCACGTCATTCGTTCGAAAGTTCCGGATGGCCTCGAGAAGCCCTCCGCCGTCTTGATAGGTGCAGGCATCCATATAGATCTTCCCCTTCTCCTCGTAGGCGTTTCCGACGTGGAAGATGAAACCCGAAGAGGGGGCGTCGAACCATCGCACCTCCCCGCCGGCGTTGCGTGGCCGGATACCGAAGCGAATCGGCTTCTCCCGGTCCCAGCGGAGGGAGTCGCCAAAGATCCCGCCGCCCATGAGCACGTCGCCGTTCATCATGATGGGAGAGAGGGGGAAGATCGCGTGATTCTCCGTGATCGCCAGGTCGTGCATCATCGTGGAGTAGGGAGCGTCCACGGCTTCGGCCAGCGAGCAGCGGCCGTCGGGCTCGATGACGTAGAGTGAAAGGTAGGGCTCGTACCACTGGTAGCCGTGGATGAGCATCTGGCCGGTGCGCCCGTCGATTTTCGGATGGGCGCTGACGCTGTAGCCCACCATCGGCTTGTCGAAAGTGTAGTCGCCGATGGATTCGAGCGTTTGGGGATGAAGCTCGAAGGGATATGCGTTCTCGACAAGCGCCAGCAGCTTCCCGCCGTGGTAGATGACGTTCGTGTTGTGCTGCTGGGCAAGGATGATTTTATCGCTGGGATTTCTGACGGCGAAGTTGACGCTGTTGAAACAGTATCTTCCCTCTTCCTGCGCCACACGGAAGGTTTGATCCTGGACGAAACGTCCCCTGTATGAAACCTGGCCGTTGTCGAAACGGAAGGCATGAACCAGCCCGTCGCCGTCGAACAGGTGAAGCTTCTGGTACCCCTCTTCGGGCAGGATCTTCTGCGACGGCCCGTTTCGGTAGAGCGTGCCGTGGATCTCCCGCGGGATCTCCCCTTCGATGTCGGTGATCTCGTAGGTTTCTTCCTTCTCGACAGGCCGCCAGGACTCCGTCCACCAGCTCCGCAACGCCTCCGCATCGGGGGTCCGGGCTTCATCCGTCATTGCCGATTGTCTTTCAACACTCATTTCTCTTCCTCCTCGAGTCCGCCCTCGGGAACACTGCCTTTCAAAGTTGCCGCAGTCATGGCGCCGATGAGTTCCTCCACGGGAACTCCCATGATGAGTTTTCCAGCCAGGTGCAGTGAGATGACGCCGTGGAGTCCCGCCCAGAGGGTATGGGCCACGACGTCGGGATTGCCCTGCAGGACACCCGCTGCGATGGCGTCACCGACAGCGCGCCGCATGGGCGCCCAGGTCCGTTCGGTGACCGCTTCGAGCTCGGGGTAGTCCTCCTCCGTATCCTGCTGAAGCTCGAACATGATGCGATAGGCGTCCGGCTCGTCGAAGGCGAAGCGGACGTAGGCATCCCCCAGACGCGCGAGCCGTTCCATCGGATCATCCGTGGTGCGGCTCGCCTCCTCCTGCGCCGCGGCGAAGCGCTCGTAGACGGCGGTTCGCACCGACGCGAAGATCTCTTCCTTCCCCTTGAAGTAGCGGTAGGGGGTCATCGGGCTGCAACCGAGCTCCGCTGAGATGCCCCGAAGGGTGACCCCTTCGTAGCCATGCTCGGCAAAAAGGTGCGTGCCCGCCGCGATGATACGTTCGCGGAAGACGTCGATGTCCGTCTGGGTGAGGGCTGCTCTGGGCATGGGGTAATATTTACTACGTATAATATACGCTGTCAATAATAATATAATTCAATACTTTTAAGGAGTTATGAAAATAAAAAGGGATCCCGGCGCGCATGTCATTGCGAGGCAAGAGGTGACGACGCTGAGACCCGCCCGGCGCGCATTCATCACATGAATGACGACGGGGGAAAAGGGGAGCGGCTCCTTCAACAAGTCAATAAGTCATGCCTGACCCCAATGCCTCCGGCGCGCCAGAAGCGCGCCGCCCGCGAGCAGGAGCAGGAACAGCCCAACGCCAACGGGCGAGAGTGCCGGAATGCCGATCGCCTGGTGCCCGATCCCCGCGTCGTTGATCGCCGTCGCCGTGATCACGCCTCCGTCCACCGTCACGAGGTTCCCGGAGACCGTCGCCGTGACACCCCCGGCCGACAAAGTGGGATCGGCATTGATGGCCGCCGCCACTGCCGTGGCCACCTGCGCCGCTGTCTGTCCATTCGTGGTCGTGACCGACAGGAGCACCGCCCCCACCGTGAAGTCGATCGTCCCCCCCTGCGCCGTCCCCGAGAAGCCCCAGGCCCCAGACGTTTCAATGGCAGCTCCCAGGATGAACTGGGACAACCCGGCCACAGTGACTGTGATCGTGTTGTTCACCGTGTCGATCGTTTGAGGAGGCTTAACCCAAATACCCCCGGTGAAATGGTAAACCCCGAAATCAGCTTCGGTAAAGCCCGGCGCCAGGTTCGTATCGTCGTAGCCGATGGTGAGCGTGAGATCTCCCGTGAAGGTGCCGGTGTAGATGAGTTCCCAGAGCTGCAGCGGGTCGGTGGGAAGGCCGAAGTTGATGCTGCCGGGGTTGCTCACCACCTGGTCGACGTTGGAGACCGGCGTCAAGACGTACCCCGCCGAGAGGGTCCCGCCGGTCGCGTCATCGAAGGTGAAGTCGATGCCGCCCGGGACGCTCGCGCCCCCGAGCAGAATGCCGGAGAGGTTCATCCCCGCGGGCACCTGGGCGCTCCCGCTCGTCGGGGTGATCTTGAAGGCGTTGCTACTGTTACCCGCCGCGACGTAGACGTTGCTCGCGTCATCCACGGCGATGCCGAGGGGCTTGTCGAGGATATTCCCGCAGCTATCCCCGATCGCGTTGATGATTTGGGTAACCACGCCCCCCGGGGTGATCTTGAAGGCGTTGTCACTGACCACCCCCGAGACGTAGACGTTGCCCGCCCCATCCACGGCGATCCCGTTGGGCTCGTCGAAGGTATTTCCTCCGCCATCCCCCGTCGCGTCGATGATCTCGGTGATCATGCAGGCGGTCCCGCCCGTGCTACATGTGCCAGGGATCGTGATCTGGAAGACGTTGTCACTGCCACCCCCCCCGACGTACACGTTGCCCGACCCATCCACGGCGATCTCTCCGGTCGCGTCGAGGATATTCCCGCCGGGGCCATCATCCCCGTCCGCGTCGATGATCTCGGTGATCATGCCCCCCGGGGTGATCTTGAAAGCGTTGTCAGTGTTCGACCCCCCGACGTAGACGTTGTCCGACCCGTCCACGGCAATGCCGACGGGGAGGTCAAGGGACTTCCCGCCGGGGCCATCCCCGGCCTCGGCGTCGATGATCTCGGTGATGGTGCAGAGGGTGCCGCCGCTTGTTTTGCACGCACCCGGGGTATCGATCTTGAAGGCGTTATCACTGTTGCGCCCGATGACGTAGACGTTGTCCGCGCCATCCACGGCGATAGATCCGGGCTCGATGAAAATATTCCCGCCGGGGCCATCCCCGGCCTCGTCGTCGATGATCTCCGTGATCAGGCCCCCGGGCGTGATCCTGAAGGCGTTGTTGCTGAGCCCCCCCGCGACGTAGACGTTGTCCGCGCTATCCACGGCGATGCCGAGGGGGAGGTCAAGGCTATTCACGCCATCCCCGGTATCGTCGATGATTTCCGTGATGACGCTCCCCGGGGTGATCTTGAAGACGTTGTCACTGGTTTCCCCCGTGACGTAGATGTTGCCCGACCCATCCACGGCAATCGCCCGGCCCTCGTTGAGGGCCAGCGCTCCGCCAGCCCCCGTCGCGTCGATGATCTCGGTGACAGGCTCCGGGATGATCTTGAAGGCGTTGCTACTGTTCCCCGCTGCGATGTAGACGGTGCCCGAGCCATCCACGGCGATGCCGAGGGGCTTGTCGAGGGTATTCCCTCCGCCATCCCCGGCCGTGTCGATGATCTCGGTGATGGTGCAGAGTGTGCCGCCGCTTGTTTTGCACGGTCCCGGGGTAGCGATCTTGAAGGCGTTGTCACTGACCACCCCCGAGACGTAGACGTTGCCCGACCCATCCACGGCGATGCCGAAGGGCTCGACAAAGGTATTCCCTCCGCCATCCCCCGTCGCGTCGATGATCTCGGTGATCGTGCAGAGAGTCCCGCCCGTGCTGCATGTGCCAGGCATCGTGATCTGGAAGACGTTGTTACTGCCTCTCCCCCCGACGTACACGTTGCCCGACCCATCCACGGCGATCTCTCCGGTCGCGTCGAGGATATTCCCGCCGGGGCCATCATCCCCGTCCGCGTCGATGATCTCGGTGATCATGCCCCCCGGGGTGATCTTGAAAGCGTTGTCAGTGTTCGACCCCCCGACGTAGACGTTGTCCGACCCGTCCACGGCAATGCCGACGGGGAGGTCAAGGGACTTCCCGCCGGGGCCATCCCCGGCCTCGGCGTCGATGATCTCGGTGATGGTGCAGAGGGTGCCGCCGCTTGTTTTGCACGCACCCGGGGTATCGATCTTGAAGGCGTTATCACTGTTGCGCCCGATGACGTAGACGTTGTCCGACCCATCCACCGCGATAAAGCCGGCCTCGAGGAAGCTATGTCCCAGTCTATCCCCGGTCGCGTCGATGATTTCCGTTTTGACGCCGCCAGGCGTGATTTTGAAGACGTTGCTACTGGTCCCCCCCGTGACGTAGACGTTGTCTGCGCTATCCACGGCGATGCCGAGGGGCAGGTCAAGGCTATGCACGCCATCCCCGGCCCCGTCGATGATTTCCGTGATGACGCCCCCCGGCTTGATCTTGAAGACGTTGTCACTGGTTTCCCCCGTGACGTAGACGTTGCCCGACCCATCCACGGCCATACCCAGGGTCTCAAAGAGGCTGCTCCCCCCCCCATCCCCGGTCGTGTCGATGATCTCGGTGATCCTCGCCGCGCAGGAGATGTGCGTGAGCCCCGCATCGTTGATCACCGTATCCGTGACGACACCGTTGGTGATCACGCTATCCCCGTCGACCACCGCCCCGATCCCCGCTGCCGTCAGCGCCGGGTTTCCGTTGATCCGTGCCGCAATCGCCGCGGCCACCTGCGCCGCGCTCTGCCCCGCGGCCGTAGGCTGCCCCCCCAGGTTCACGCCGTTCACCATGAAGTCGATCGTTCCGCCCGATGCCGTCCCGCTAAAGAACCACGTCAACTCATCGACAATGAGCAGCGTGGTCTCGTTTGCGGTGTCGTTTGCGGGGATCGGATCGGTCCCGTCAGCGCTCACAGTGGCGCTGTTGGTCGCGAGGCCGTCGACGTTGGCGTCGACCGTGAGGGTCACCACCCTGCTGCCGCCGGGGGTGAGTATGCCCAGCGTGCAGGTCGGCGCGCCGGCCGGGTCTTCGGCACAGCCGGTGGTCGAGACCAGGGAGATGCCGGCCGGCAGCGTGTTGGTCAGCACGACGTTGGTGGCAAGGACCCGGCCGTCGTTGTTGGTGGCCGTCACGGTGTAGGTGAAACTCTCGCCAACGACCACGGGGTCGCTGGAGTCAATCTGGGTCACCGAAAGATCAGGACGGCCGATCTCGAAGGCGTTGTCACTGGTTTCCCCCGTGACGTAGACGTTGCCCGACCCACCCACGGCGATCTCACCGGGCTGGGTGAGGATCCCCCCGAGACCCCCGGTCGCGTCGATGATCTCGGCGATCGTGCAGGGCGTGCCACCGCTTGTTTTGCATGTTCCCGGGGTAGGGATCATGAAGGCGTTGTTACTGCCGAACCCCGTGAAGTAGACGTTGCCCGACCCATCCACGGCAATGCCAAAGGGGCCGTCGAGGGTATTCCCACCGCCGTCCCCCGTTGCGTCGATGATCTCGGTGACGACGAAATTGGGGGGGATCTTGAAGACGTTGTCACTGTTCCCCCCCGTGACGTAGGCGTTGCGCGACCCATCCACGGCAATGCCGAGGGGCTGGTCGAGAATATTCCCTCCGCCATCGCCCGTCGCGTCGATGATCTCAAAGATGCCGATCCCGGACTGGATCCTGAAGGCGTTGTCGCTGAGGGCCCCGGCGACGTAGACATCGCCATCCCCATCCACGGCGATGCCGGAGGGGCCGTTGAGGATCCCCCCGAGACCCCCGGACGCGTCGATGATCTCGGTGATCGTGCAGGGGGTGCCACCGCTTGTTTTGCATGTTCCCGGGGTAGCGATCTTGAAGGCGTTGTCACTGATCTGCCCCGTAACGTAGACGTTGCCCGAGCCATCCACGGCAATGCCAGAGGTGTTGTCGAGGGTATTCCCACCGCCGTCCCCCGTCGCGTCGATGATCTCGGTGATGGAGCAGAGAGTGCAACCGCTGGTTTTGCATTCTCGCGGGGTCC
>CBDUXZ010000004.1:0-18453 GCA_965371325.1 uncultured bacterium
CGGCCCATCAGCTTCCAGCTGTTGGCAAAACGGGGCGGACGCGACGATAGGGCGCATGGCCGCATCGAGGCGGGAGCGCGCGCTCCCGCCTCGCGATTGTCGGCGCCTCCGAACCGGCAAGTCCGCCGCCCTCTTCCGGCCCTGCCCGCTCACCCCTTGCGCGCATCACGGAACTGGTCGCCCTTCCAGCGCTCGAAGAGCGGCTTGAGCTTCATGCGCTGGTACTTCCCCGTGCTCGTGACCGGGATCTCCTCGCCGAAGACCACGCACTTGGGTCGCTTGTGGAAAGGGAGGCGCTCGCGACACACGGCAAGAATAGCTTCCTCTCCGACATCCGCCCCCTCCTTCCGCTTCACGTAGGCGCCCACCTCTTCGCCGTACCAGTTATTGTTGAATCCGACCGCGAGCCCGCGGGCCACACCGGGAATCTGGTTTAAGACCTCGTCGATCTCAAAGGGGGAGATGTTCACACCACCGCGAATGATGAGCTCCTTGATCCTTCCAGTGATAAAGAAGAATGAGCGGTCGTCCTCGTCGAGCTCAAAAAAACCTTCATCCCCCGTGCGAAACCAGCCGTGCGCGAAGCTCTCGCGGTTCGTCTCCGGACGGCCGAAGTAGTATCGCATCACATCCCAGCCGCGCACGACGATCTCGCCGCGCACACCGGCCTGAACCGATCTTCCCTCGCTGTCATGGATCGACATCTCGTTGCAGGCGATGGGGACACCGATGCTTGGAAAGCCGTAATCCGCCATCCAGCGCGCGTGGGCCTCTGGTGGTAAATCGATCGGGAGGAAACAGTTGTAGCAGGTGGTCTCTGAGAGGCCGTAGCCGTGGATGATCGGGATGCCGAAGATCTCCTCGAAACGGCGACCCGCCTCGACCGTAAGCGGTCCGGCGCCGCAGATGACGTATCGAAAGTTGTCGAAGGTGCGCGGATCAACGCCCTTTTTCCCCTCCTCGCAAAGGAACTGCAGAAGCGTCGGCACGACGCTTGCCACGCTCACGCCTTCGGCGTGAACGGTGCTCCAGAAAGTCGAGGTTCGGAAGCGCGGGCAGAGCACCACGCATCCTCCGAAGAGCATCGGGGTGACTAGGGTGACCACGATGCCGTTCACATGATGGATTGGTAGGACGCACATGAGCCGGTCCTGCGCGCGAAAGCGGTGCCAGCGGGCAATCGCCCAGGCATCGATCAGAAGATTCCCGTGCGTGAGGACGACCGCCTTTGGCTCCGCGGTCGTCCCCGACGTGTAGACGATGAGCGCTTCATCCAGATATGAGAGATCGGTGGGCGGCGCGAAATCCGTGGTGGGCGGCGCGTCCGGCACCACGAGCGGTTTGAAACCCTCCCGGGCCGCTCCGCCGATCTGCGCGCGGGCCACGAGCCCCTCCAAACCACCCCCTGCCTCCGCGCCTTTTGCGGCGGCGCTCCCGCGCGCGATCAGCGCCCGAGCACGCGAGTGCCTGAGGATGAAGCGGATGCGTTCCACTTCCTCGTCGACGTTGATGGGAACGACCACGGCGCCGATCTTCAGCGCGGCGAAGTAGACGACGACTGTCTCTGGCGCGTTCACGAGCAGCGTTGCGAGGCGATCTCCCTTTCGGAGGCCCAGCCCTTCGCAGAGAAATCGGGCAACGGCGTTCACGCGATCGCGAAAGGTTGCGTAAGATATCTCCTCGCGCGCGCCGGTCTCCTCGCGAATGGCGATCAAATAGGGAAGCGCGCTCAGGCTCGCAGCCTGCCGGTCGACCATGTCACCGACGTGTGCGAAGGGAAGCGCGTCGGCTTGCAGGGGCCGCCCGAGAAAGCTCTGAGCATTGGCAATGAGGGTGAGGGTTTGCGGGTCGGCGTGTTGATGGGAATTGGACAAGAGCGATGCTCCGGAGCGTGAAATTCAGGTGGGTGGGCGCCGATCCTATCGGCCGGGGTTCACAAACGCAAAGGCTTTCTGTATCTTGACGGACCGACGCGGACGGCGAGAGCCCGGCGCGTCGCGTACCCCTCCGGCCTCCGTCTGCATCCGGTACGTAACGGAGCTGCGGAGCCGCGCCCAAGGAGAATGGATATGACCCGCGTTGCAATCGTGAGCGCCGCGCGCACCCCGATCGGTACGTTTGGCGGCGCCCTCAAGAATACCCACGTCGTTGATCTCGGCACTCTGGTGATCAAGGAAGCAATTCGCCGTAGCGGGATCAAGCCGGAGGAAGTGGACGAGGTCATCATGGGGAACGTTCTCACGGGTGGCATGGGAATGAACACGGCGCGGCAGGCTGCCATTCGCGCCGGACTTCCGGATACCACGCCCGCCTTTACAATCAACAAGGTGTGCGGATCGGGCCTGAAGAGCGTGGCGCTCGCCGCCCAGGCCATCCAGCTGGGGGACGCGGAGGTGGTGGTTGCCGGGGGCATGGAATCGATGAGCACGTCGGCCTACGTGCTCCCCGCGGCGCGATGGGGCGCGCGGATGGGGCACGGGCAGATGATCGACACGATGATCCTCGACGGACTTACCTGCGCCATGGCCGACTGCCACATGGGAATAACGGCCGAGAACGTCGCCGAGCGCCACAACATTTCGCGCGAAGCGCAGGATGCCTTCGCGGTGGGGAGCCAGCAAAAGGCGGGCGCGGCCATTTCGGCGGGGAAGTTCAAGCAGGAGATCGTTCCGGTCAGCATTCCGCAGCGGAAAGGGGAGCCGAAGATCTTCGATACCGACGAGCATCCGCGGCCGGACTCGACCGTCGAGATCGCGGCGAAGCTGAGGCCGGCCTTCAAGAAGGAAGGAACAGTGACGGCCGCCAACGCCAGCGGGCTCAACGACGGCGCTTCAGCCACGGTGCTCATGAGCGAGGCGAGGGCAGAGAAGCTGGGGCTTACACCGCTTGCGACGATACGCAGCTACGCTTCGGCCGCGCTGGATCCGAAGGTGATGGGCCTCGGGCCGGTGCCGGCCACACGCAGGGCGCTCGAGAAGGCGAAGCTCTCCGTGGCCGACATCGAGCTCTTCGAGCTGAACGAGGCCTTCGCGGCCCAGTCCCTCGGCGTGGTGAAGGAACTCGCGGTTGAGCCCGGGAAGGTGAACGTGAACGGCGGCGCCATCGCGTTGGGCCATCCCAT
Source organism: uncultured bacterium (assembly GCA_965371325.1). GTDB lineage: Bacteria > JAUYMQ01 > JAUYMQ01 > JAUYMQ01 > JAUYMQ01 > CBDUXZ01. Next base: position 3,122 of record CBDUXZ010000004.1, read on the forward strand.
CGGCGCGAGCGGAAACCGCATTCTCGTGACGCTGCTCCACGCCCTGCAGGACCGGGGCCTCAAGACCGGCGTGGCCGGGCTCTGTATCGGCGGTGGGCAGGGGATCGCCATGGTGGTCGAGCGGGCCTGACGCCTACTCAGGGGAATCAATCTGAAAGCATCGCGGCGGAAACGTTGCGGTGCTTTTTTCTTAGTAGGGCTCAACGGGCGATTTGTCGCGGAAGAGGAAGAGTTCGTAGTAGGCGATCTTGGCGTACTCGTTCTGAACGCTGAGGAGATCCCCTTCGTATCGCCACCAGGTGTCACGGTGGAACCGTGCATAGGGGGTGCCGCGAACGATGGCTTCGAGAGAGGTTTCCTCGGAGAGATGATTCCAGGTGAGCCGAATGCGTCGAAGGTGGTAAGGCGAGCTGACAAGAATCACGCGCTTCCATTTTCGCTCGAGCATCAGGTCTCGGACGATGATCAGCTCCTCGAAAGTGCTGGTACTCTGATTCAGGACAAGAATGTCCTTTTCGGGGATATTCATCTTCAGGAGGACAGTGGCGGAAAGCTCCGCGTGGGTCAGGGAGGGACCGGCCACCTGGAGGTATTCCGGCACCATGGAGGAGGCGCATAGGAGGCGCGGGGCGAGGCCCCTTTGATAAAGCACGGCGGCATAGCGTGGCCGGTCGGGGACGGAACCTGACAGCACGACAATCAGATCCGAAGGCGCGAGGGGATCTTCGGTGATAAGAAAGCCCGAGATGGATGGGAGCCAGCGCGGGGCGGACTTGACGGCGACCGTCAGGAGCACGAGCGCGATGACGAGCGCCACAAGGAGTTGCTTCAGGCAGGCGCGCATCCGGACCCTCCCTTGTCCACAGCTGTTGGCAAATCTGTGGAAAACAAAAAATTGAAACGTGTTTACGCCTACTTAAAGGCCCTGGCGACTACAAAATCCCGATTTTTGTTTTGGCTACCCTAGGGCCCTGGCCACCGGACCGCAAGGGTGGGCGCAAGATAAGGGGTCGGCCCCCTTTTTCTTCACTTGGCCTATAATGCCGGTTCACGCCGGCCGAACGTGGCCCGCCCATGGAGAAAGAGATGCTGCTCGAGGGGAAGATCTGCATTATCACCGGCGCTGCTTCGGGAATCGGACGGGCCTCCGCACTTCTCTTCGCCAGAGAAGGGGGGACGGTCGTGGTCGCCGACGTGAACGAGGCCGACGGCAAGAAGACCGTGACCGACATCCAGTCCGGCGGGGGGAAGGCCTCCTTCACCCGTACGGACGTCTCCCGGGCGGACGAGGTCGAGGGACTGATCGAAGGGGCCGTATCGGAGTATGGCCGCCTCGACGTGCTCTTTAACAACGCCGGCGTGGACTTCATGGGGCAGCTCCACGCCATGAACGAGGCCGACTGGGATCGCATCATCGATGTCAATCTGAAAGGGACTTTCCTGGGGATCAAGTACGCCATTCCCCACATGAAGCGGCAGGGGAAGGGGACAATCGTCAGCACGGCAAGCGTGGCGGGCCTCATCGGTTCGAGCGGGATGGGCGCATACAATGCCGCAAAGGGCGGGGTCGTTCTGCTCACCAAGCACGTGGCGGTGGAGTACGGGCGTATGGGGATCCGCGCCAACTGCCTCTGCCCGGGGGTCATCGAAACCCCTATGACAGCGATGCTTCGGGAGTCGCCGGCGGCGGAGGACATCCAGAAGGCGATGAAAGCGCTCTATCCGCTGAAGCGGTTCGGCAAGCCGGAGGAGGTCGCCTGGCCGGCGCTGTTCCTGGCGAGCGACGTTTCTTCCTATATCACGGGGCATGCACTTGCCATTGACGGCGGGATGACGGCAGGGACTCAGAGCGTCGTCGACATGTTCGGATTGAGAAACAAGCGCTGATACGTACGCGATGCCGCCCGGAATAACGAAGGCCTCCCGTCCCGGGGAGGTCTTCGTTATTCCGGGCACCGCCAACGGGGGCAGGCGACCGATCGGATTGACGATGCGCTCTCACCCGGGTATGGAGGCCCTTAGCGGCGCCCCTTGCAGGGCTTGGTGCCGTGGTTGGCCTTCTTGCTCTTCCACTTGAGTTTCTGACGCTTCTTGTGGCGGCGCTTGCGCATGGGTGGCTCCTCTAACCGGACGCGATCCAGAGGCGGCAATTTAGACTAAAAAAGGGCGGCCTTCAACCGGTAGCGGTCCCGTCCCCGACCGAACGGCTTGACTCCCGCCCTGCCCACTTCCACCATGGGGCGGGAAGCAGGTATCGAAAAACACGGTCCGAAGCATCGTCCATCCACAAAGGGGATAAAGTGTCCAGCAGGCCCCTCGCGTCTGAACCAGAAGGGCTTCTCGCGGCCATCCGGTGCGAGGCGGGGTCGCGGGGTTTCGACCTGGTGGGCGTCGTGGACGCGGCCGTCTATGACGCGGCGGCGCCCGCCGGGCACCGGATCGGGGATGTGTGGGAAGAGGCACACGCGGCGATCGTAATCGGAAACGCCGGTCCACGTTTCTGGAACCGGTTTCGGGGGGAGCACAAGGGCCGGCTTGATCGCGCGAAAGGCGAAGACCCGCTCGACGGGTTTACGGTTCGGGAAACCGCCCCCCTCAGTGCGATCCTCGCCGAACGGGGCTTCACCGAACGGACCGTCTACCCTTTCTTCGGCGCGACCGACCATGCGCTCTCATTTCGCGAACTGGCGATCGCGGCCGGGTTCGGCGTCTGGAGCGTCCTGGGCCTGGTTCTGAGCCCGGTCTACGGGCCCTGGATCGCGAGCCGCGCGGCTATTCTGACCAGCACGCCCCTCGCGCCGACAGGCCGGCTTGAGAGTTTCGACCCCTGCAGCGCCTGCCCCGCGCCCTGCATCGACATCTGTCCGGGCGACGCATTTCCGGGGCGGCAATGGTCCGCCAGGGCCTGTCTCAGCGCGAAGAGCCGCCTCGAGCCCTGCCGCCAGCGCTGCCTTTCACGCATTCATTGCGTCTACGGCAGCGAGTACCGTTACGCGCCCGAGGAGATGGCCTACCACGGCACCTACCCCCCGTCAGCGCAGAAAGATCGCTGAGGGCGCCGCAGGAACTGCCCGAGGGTGCATGACGGCCTTTGAATAGGCCGCGTTTCGGGGGCGTCGGGGGGGGAGCGAACCGGCGGGGAGGCCATCCGGTCCGGAAACACCCGCCCCTCCCTTCATGGAAGGTTGACACACTGGTATGAGTGATCTAGACGCAGGAAGACCTTTTTCAAGCAGTGAGGTCCTCATGTCCCAATACAAGCACGAAGAGTGGCGCTACGAGGGGAAGGGAGGCGTTTCGCTTTACGCACAGGCCTGGACGCCCAACGAGGTTCGGGCCTCGATGATCGTGGTTCACGGCCTGGGCGAGCACTCGGGGCGCTACATGAACATCGTGGATTACTTCTGTCCACGGGGCTTCGCCGTTCACGGTTCCGATCACCGCGGCTTCGGTAAAAGCGACGGAAAGCGGGCCTTCACGGAATCCTTCGACGACTTCCTGGACGATCTCGACACATTTGTCGCGGCTATCAGGCGGAGACGTCCCGGTGAGAAGATCGTCGTCGTCGGGCACAGCATGGGGGGCCTGATCGTGCTCCGCTGGGCCGCCCTGCGCAATCCGGATGTGGCCGCCCTTATCAGTTCGGGCGCAGCGCTCGAGGTGGGGGAGTCGATCTCGCGCCTGAAAATTGCCGCTGCCCGGATCCTCTCGCGATGGGCCCCATCGCTCTCCATGAAGAACGAGGTCGATCCGAAGGATCTCTCGCATGATCAGGCCGTGGTGAAGGCCTACGAGGACGACCCGCTTGTCATTCGCACCATGACGGCGCGGCTGGGCTTCGAAATCATCCACAGTATGGAGACCACCCTCGACTCCGCGGATGGCGTGAAGGCGCCGTTGCTGGTCCTTCATGGCGAGGCCGATCCGCTTGTCGCAAAGTCGGGATCGCGCAAGTTCTTCGAGGCCACAAACGCCCCCGACAAGCGTCTCCATCTCTATCCGGGCTTCTACCACGAGATTTTCAACGAGAACGGAAAGGAGAAGGTCTTCCAGGACATGGAGACCTGGCTGGCGGAGAAGGTTTAGGGGCGGTCCTTCGAGGCCGGTTTTTGCTGGCAGTACGGGTTCGGCACCGCTATCTATTTCGCTCGGAAGTTACAACCCACCGCCCGGAACGGTCCTATTACTTCCGGGTCTGTGGGGAACATGATCGGGGTCCGCTTTTTCCCTCACGAACCACACCTGCCCCGGGGGGACATGAGGGGGAGGCTTCCATTCAGGGAGGAGTGAATGATGAAAATGGGACGTATGGCCCTCGCGCTTTTCCTCTCGGTTGCTCTGCTGGCCGGGTGTGAAGAGACGAAGGGCGCAATGGGCAGCAAGACAGGCAAGGGCGCCCTTATCGGCGGCCTTCTCGGTGCCGGCACGGGCGCCATCATCGGCAATGCAACGGGCAACACGGGGGCCGGCATTGCCATCGGGGCGGCGACAGGGGCGCTCGCGGGCGGGCTGATCGGGCATCAGCTGCAGAAGCAGGAGAACGAGCTCAAGCGCATCGAGGCCGAGTCCTACCGTCGCGATCAGGAGCTTCAGGACATGATCGTCCGCCGCAACGCCGAGACGCAGGCGCTCGTCGTGACCCTCGCGGGCGATTTCCTGTTCGACACCGCTTCGGCGACGCTGAAGCCCGGCTCCTACCGCAAGATCAACCAGATCGCGGGCGTGCTGAACCGGGATCCCAGCACATCCATCGTGGTGAAGGGGTTCACCGACAGCCGTGGCTCGGAAGGCTACAACATGGATCTCTCTCAGCGGCGCGCCGATGCCGTGCGGAATGCCTTCGTTCAGTCCGGCGTCGCTGCCCACCGGATGAGAGCGATGGGCTACGGCGAGAGCCAGCCGCTCGTGAGCGAGGAGACACCCGCCGCCTGGCAGCAGAACCGGCGGGTGGAGATCGAGGTCCAGGCAGCGGGCGGAGGCGCGCCTCCACCGGGCGGGGCTCCGCCGCCCTACTGATCGGCCGGCGCATCCTGTAACGACAAAGGGCCTGCCCTCCGGGGCAGGCCCTTTCGTTTTCGACGCAGGGCGTAATAAATTCTTGACTTTCGGACTCCGATGGACTAGCCTTGTTTTCGCTAAAAACTCCTTTATTACCAAGGAGTTAAGGGCTCCCGGCCGACCGGGTCCGCCGCGGGGGCGATGGCCCCGCCCTGTGGGACAAAAGACGGGTCCGGAAGCGATTTAATCCCATGGTATCGGTGCTCCCCCGCACTCCCCCTCCCGGGACCCCCCTGTCGGGGACCTAGGCAGGGCAGCGGAAGGGCACGATACCTGCCGATAAGGGTTGGTATGGGAATTACGATCGTCCAGAAGAGCGACTTCTCGAAAAAGAAGCGCAACCCCAAGATCGCCCTCGTCCTGGCGGGGGGGGCGGTTTCGGGCGGCGCTTTCAAGGTCGGCGGCCTAAAGGCGCTGAACGACTTCCTGGTCAACCGCAAGGTGACGGATTTCGATATCTACGTCGGGCTCTCCGCGGGGGCCTTCCTGGCGGCACCGCTGGCGGGCGGCGTGACCCCCGAGGAGATGCTCAAGAGCCTCGACGGATCGTCGAAAACATTCAGCCAGCTCCGTCCTTACGATTTCTACTATCCAAACCTGCGTGAATGGGTGGGCCGCCCCCTGCGGATGTGGTTGCAGATGGCCACCTTCCTGCCAGGCGTCTTCTACGACTTTGTTCGTGCGATACCGACCCTTCCCCGAAGCGTTTCCGCCTCGGCACGCGACTTCGCAAAGGATCCGAGCTACACGAACTTCGAAGCGGTCACCAGTGAGATCATCAGGCTCGTCGCGCCCCGCCGCCAGCCACCGTCGATTTTTCAGGCCCTGCCCTCCGGGCTTTTCGATAATGCCGCGCTGGAGCGATACCTGCGGGAGAATATGCGCAAGAGCGGAAACAGCAACGAGTTCGCAGAGCTTTACAAGCAACGGAAGAAGGAACTCTACATCGTGGCGATGAACCTCGATACGGCGGAGCGCGTCATTTTCGGCCACAACGAGGTAAGCAACGTGGCCATCTCCGAGGCCGTCCAGGCATCGACGGCGCTCCCGGGCTTCTACAAGCCGGCGCGCATCCGTGGTGTTGACTACGTTGACGGCGGGGTCCGGCACACGGCGAATATCGATATCGCGATTGATCACGGCGCGGATCTCATCATTTGCTACAACCCGTTCCGCCCCTTCCACAACCGCGTCGACATCGAGGAGCAGGAGACGAACAAGGAGGTCGACTACGTCGTCACGAAAGGAAAGTATCTCTCGAGCCGGGGTATGCGAAGCGTCCTCAATCAGGTTTTCCGCACGCTCCTGCATTCCCGGCTCCAAATCGGACTCCGGAAGTACGTGGACGACGTCAAATTCAAGGGCGACATCATCCTGATCGAGCCGCAGGAGCAGGATCTCCAGTTCTTCGAGATCAACCCCCTCGCCTTCTGGGAGCGATCCTCGGCGGCGGAGCGGGGGTTCCACTCCGTCAAGACGAGCATCGAGAAGAAGTATCCTCAGGTTCGGGCCATCCTCGCCAGTTACGGGATCGAGACCACGCGCATCTACGTCGAGAAGGATATGCGGCAGATGAAGAGGTCGGCGAAGCGGCCCGACAAGGTGATCCAGATTCTCGAGCGCGAGCTGCCGAAGGTTCCCATCAAGGTTCTCAGGAGTTCTCGAAAATCCTCGAGAGCCGACTGACCCCGGACGGTTACATGCCGCGAGCCGGTTTCCCCGATTCCCCTGTTCCGTTGATTCCGAAATCCGCATGATCGTCCAGCTCAACTACAAGGGAATTAAGACGAACGCCAAGGTGGAGGAGTTTTTCCGCACGAAGGCGAAAAAGCTCGAACGGTTCACGCGCTCGTTCCCCGAGGACGCGGTCCATTTGAGGGCCACGCTCAATCGGCACCCCCGCAAGGCGACATACACAGCCTCTCTTCGTCTCTCCTTCCCCCAAAAGATCATCTCGGCCAAAGAGTCGGGCGCCGAGTTGATGCCGGCGCTGCACGCCTGCGTCGAAGATCTTTTCAAGCAGCTGGAGAAGTTCAAAAGTCGCCTGAACCGCCAGCACCTCCGGCGGCACGAACGGTCCGACTGAAGGGCGGCGTTGCGGCCTGCAGAGGGCCCTCCCCATAATCAAATCCGGGGTAGACGGGCAAGTCCGTGTGCACACTCATTGTTCTTGATCGGCTGATTCCCGGCTACCCGGTGATAGCTGCCGCAAACCGCGACGAGTTGTACGCGAGACCGGCGACGGGGCCTCTCCAGCTCTCCACCCGACCCTGGGTGCTCGGGCCGCGCGATGAGGAAGCGGGGGGCACCTGGATCGGCGTCGCCGGGGGGCGCTTCTTTGCCGGCCTGACCAATCGCCCCGAGGGGGGGGAGCGGAATTCCTCGCGTCGCTCGAGAGGCGAGGTTACGATGAAGGCCCTGGGACTCGGAAGTGTGGAGGCCGTCATCGCGGAGATCGGCGCTTTGCCGGAGCATCGTTACAACGGCTTCAACCTGCTGTGCGCGGGCCCCGGCGGAGCGGGTCTTGTTGCCTACGGAAAGGAAAGCTCAGCCCGGCGCCTCTCGCCGGGGCTTCACATCCTGACAAACAGGGGCCTGAACCTGCCGGAGGATTCGAAGGTCGGTCGCATTCGAAAGCTCATCGGCGACACCGCCGCGCTCGACTCGGCCGATCGCGCGCTCGAGGTGCTCGAGCGCGTCCTCGAGGATCACGCGGGCGCCGACATTCTGGAACGGGTCTGCATCCACTCCGCGATCTATGGAACACGATCATCGACCCTTGTGGCTCTTCACGGCGCAGACCCCGGACGATCTCTCTATCGCCACACCGAGGGCGCTTCCTGTGAAACACCCTGGAAGGACGTGTCGGGCCTGCTTCATGGCACGCCCGTTTCACGCATGAGGGGAGACAGCGCGTGAGAATTCTTGTCGTTGAGGATGAGAGGAAGGTTCGAAACTTCGTTCAGAAAGGGTTCGAGGAGGAAGGGTACGCCGTGGATACGGCCGCCGACGGCGACGAGGCCATCTTTCTCGCCGAGACCAACGACTATGACCTGATCATTCTCGACTGGATGATACCGAAGCGTGACGGCCCCGCCGTCGTCAAGAGTTTGCGGGCCTCCGGCCTCACGACCCCCGTGATCATGCTCACGGCGCGAGACGCGGTTCAGGACGAGATTCACGGCTTTGACAGCGGCGCGGACGATTACCTGACCAAGCCCTTCGAATTCGCGGTATTGCTGCGGCGGGCCCGCTCGCTGTTCAGGCGCGGTAAGGGCGAGCTTCCCACTGTTCTCGCGGTCGCCGATCTCAGGATGGATCTTCTTGCGCGCAAGGTGACCCGGGAGGAGGCGGCGATAGACCTTACCGCCAAGGAGTACAGCCTCCTCGAGTACCTCATGCGCAACGCAGGCAAGGTGCTCACCCGGACCAACATCGCCGAGCACGTCTGGGACGTCCACTTCGATAGCGACAGCAACGTTATCGACGTCTACATCAACTATCTTCGCAACAAGATCGACCGCCCCTTCAGCAAGAAGCTCCTCCAGACGGTTCGGGGGGTGGGCTACGTGCTGAATTCCGAGGAAGCGAGCGGGAACGTTTAGCGTCTTCTAATGGCCTCCTAAGAGGTCTCTAATTCCTTCCCCCCTACTCTCCGCCCCTGGTCTCCGAACCCGGCCCCGCTGCGCCGGGACGGGTGCCCCGTCATGTTTCCCCCTCTGAAAGGAGCGGCTCCGTGCGCAGACACAGCATCGTCCACTACACCGATCGGGAACTGGCACGGGAAGAGTACCCCTTTCGCATTGTTTCGCCCCGTGCGCCCGCCGGCTGCTGCGTCGAGCAGAACAGAATTCGCATCGGCCGGGTGGAGGCGGAGCAGGGAGACAGCTATTTCTACAAGCGCTGCCGTGTCTGCGGCCACACGGTCAGGTTTTTCTTCTCGCCCCGGCACAAATCGTCATCCTTCGAAATAAGAGCGCTGACCGAACGTCAGGGCCACACGATCCACTGAGCTGGGCGGGCCCGCCGGAACACGCGATTTCCCTCCGACTTGCTCCGAACAGGCGCTTACCTATAATCAACAGGGCGCCCCGCACCGGCCCTGACAGGACCCCACGGCCCGTCCCCCCTGAAGGGAAGAAACTTTGGCGGGGGGGCGCGGGATGGCAGACAAGCTTCCACCGCGGAGTTCCCTGCATGAGCCTGTTCCGACGGGCGGTTGCCCTTCTGGGCTGTACGGCGCTCGCCCTCGCAATACACGCGTCGCCCTCCGAGGGGGCCAAAGCGTCGCGTCGCACCGTCATCCTGATCTCACTGGACGGCGTCTCCGGAGATCTGGTGAAACGGGCGGACACGCCAACCCTGGACCGGCTGGCCGCCGAGGGGGCACGCGTCGAGCGGGTCGTTCCCCCCTTTCCTTCGAACACGTTCCCCGTCCATGCCTCGATTGCAACGGGGACCTATCCCAGCAAGCACGGCATCATCAACAACAAGTTCCTGGATCGCAAACTCGGGCCATTCAACCGTGAGCGCCCTGCATCGTGGCTCAGATCGCAACCGCTTTGGGCGACCGCCGAACGGCAGAACGTTCGAACGGGCGTCATCATGTGGGTGACCAGCCAGGGTGACTGGCGGGGCGCGTTTCCCAGCTTTCATATGAAATTCAATCGCCGGACGGGCGATGACAAGAAGGTCGAGCGCATCCTCTCCTGGCTCTCTCTCCCCCCTGCGGAGCGGCCGCGGCTCATCATGGCCTGGTTTCGCGGGAGCGATGCGGAGGGGCACCGTTTCGGGCCGAATTCGGAGGAGGCGATACAACAGCTCGAGCGCGAGGACGGACTCCTCGGGAGGCTCAGCGAAGGCATCGGGCGGCGCGGACTTTCAAAGAGCACGACCCTGGTTGTCGTCTCGGATCACGGCATGGTCCCGCTCGAGCGTGTGATCAATCTGGATCGCGCCCTTCGCGCAGGCGGGCTCGGCGGGCACGTGGCGACCACGGGGGGAGTTTCTCACATCTATCTCGACGCACCCTGGGAGCTCGAAGGGGCCAGCAAGATCCTCTCTGCTCAGACGGGCTTTACACTCTATCAACGGGAGGACCTGCCACTGGAATGGAACGCTACTGCGGAGGGACGCGTGGGTGATCTCATCGCGGTGGCGGAACCAGGAGTATGGTTCTCTGAAGGGCCGGAATCTATCGTCGCGGGCAAGGTAAAGCATCGTCTGGGCGGACATGGCTACCCGCCCGGCGTACCCGGAACGGACGGCACCCTGGTAGCCGCGGGGCCGGGGGTCCGGCGAGGGGCGCGTCTTCCCACCGCACGCGCCATCGATCTGTATCCCACCCTGTGCAGGCTTCTCGGCATCCGGCCGGCGCGGGGCATCGATGGTCGTGCGCTCGAGGCTATTCTCGAGGAGGGGCAGGCGCCGAAGGCCTCTTCTGCACAGAGGCGCCCATGAAGCTCTCCCGGGTCCTTCTGGTCACCAAGCGCAGCGCTTACGAGACCCATGAAGAAGACCATCGGGTCGGTCGTACGGCGCTCTCGAGGGCAAGGCGCACCACGGTGAAGGCGCTCCTTGCGAGCCATAACGAGCACTACAGGACGCTGGATTTTGTCGAGAAGGTGCTCGAGGACCTCGATCTTGCCGTGGATCGAATCCCGCGCGACGAAACCTTCGATGACAAGAATTACGATCTGGTCCTGGCGGTGGGGGGAGACGGGACGTTCATCTCGGCCTCGCACTATGCTCGGAACGTGCCGGTTCTTGGCGTGAACTCCTCGCCACGGGGGAGTGTCGGCTTTTTCTGCAGCGCGACGCGGGCGACCGTGGCGAGGAACCTGGAGAAGATCCGCCGGGATACCTTCCCCTGGCTCTCCCTGAGTCGGCTCCAGGTGGAAATCGACGGGCTGCCCGTCCCGGTCCCCGCTCTTAACGATATCCTCTACGCCCACGAGCAGCCGGCGGCCATGGCGCGCTACGAGATCAGGCTGTCCGGCGCGCGGGAGAAGCAGAAAAGCTCGGGCGTGTGGATCGCGGCCCCGGCGGGCTCGGGGGCGGCCGTGGGGTCGGCGGGGGGAAGGAAAATCGCGCTCGATGCAAAGAAGTTTCAGTTCGTTGTGCGCGAGCTCTACCGGGGCAAGAGGTATCGTTCCCCGATTTGCAAAGGCATCCTGGGCGCGAAGGAGGCTCTCCAGATCGAAAGCCACATCGGCCCCGGAAGGATCTTCATCGACGGCCAGCACGTGAGCTACGTCGTTCCTTTCGGATCGATGCTGCGATTTCGGCTGAGTCCTTACCCGCTTCGCGTGCTCGGCCTCCGCCCCCCCGTCAGGCGGAGGGCGAAGAAGAAGCCCCCTTCCAGGCGCTGAGCAGGCGATCGGTGAGCGTCTTTAAATCACCGCCGGGCATCCCGCGGCCGCGAAATTCGACGGCATGGGGCGCCAGGAGAATCGCGCGAAGGGGCCACCTCCCCACGGGTTGGATAACGATCGCCGCCGGATCGAGAGAGAGATTCACCACCGACACGGAGGCGAGGCGCTTCAGGAGAACCCGGAGGGCCCCTGCCGCGTTGCCCCTGCCCGTCGTCTCGCCCGGGAGGGGGCCCTTCTCATTTCTCTCCATGAACAACGTTGCCCTGCCTTGTCGCCAGAGCAGTGCGAGGGGCCTCGGTCCGAGCCGACCCCAGGCCCAAAGCGTATTCGCGCGTGCCCAGATCTCCCGTCCCTCCCCCGCCCTAAGGGGACCGTAGACAACTCGCCAGCAGGTCCCGTCGGCCAGAATTCGGGGCGTGCGTTCGGCGGCTGGAGCGTTGTCTGGTGCACACGCCGTGCCAAGCTGCGCCAGATCGTTGCCCCGCCGCGCGAAACCCCTTGCGCCGTTCTGGCGCACACGCGTGAAGTTGCGCCCGTCGCTCACGCAGTTGCGCCGCATGCGGCGGTGATCGCGCAGGGCGAGCCGGGGCGCGAATGCCGCGAGCTCACGCCACCAGCGGCGCGCCTCCCGCCCGTCTCCCTCCGCGTAGGCCTTGATGAAACGCATACGCTCGGCGGCCGTCGCGTCATCCATGTGTCGCGAAAACTTGGCGAGCATCCACCGTTGCATCCGGCGGCTCACGCGGCCCTGAAGGCGCGCCCTTTCGAAATCGACGAGCAGGAAGGAAGGCGACCTGCCGGAAGTAACCAGAATGTTGTTAGGAGCAAAGTCGTCCTGGAAGAGACCGCCGTCATGGACCCGCCGCGAAAAGGCGCCGAGCGCGGTCGCCAGGGCACGGCGCTGCGCAGATGACGGGGCGGCTACGAACCAGAGCTGCCGGAGATCGGTTACATCTTCCAGAACGGGAATAAGGAGGTAGCAGGCCGTGAGGCGGCCAAGCCGCCGGTGCTCACCGGCGGCAAGAGGGACGGGCGCGGGCAGTCCGCGCGCCGCGATGAGCGACGCGGTGCGAAGCTCGCGGCGTGATTTCGACATGCGGAGCATGCGTAGGATTCCGGATCCGAAGGGGTATTCGTTCGCTTTCAGAAGGTAATCCGCCGCCGCGCCACGCCCGAGGTTGAGGCCATAGAGCTGCTTGCGTCTGCCAGACTTCAGGTTCGGGGAGTCGCCGCGTGCGTGGGCGGTGAGGGCGGCGCGGATGATCCGGCTTGCCGACGTAGCCGGGGCGCCCGGTGCGAGCCACCAGCGCATGCCCTCTATCCGGATTACGCTCCCTTCGCGCAACGCCCCTCCCCCACCTTCGTTCGTGAAATACCCGGCGAATCCGCTTCCTATGAGACCAGCGAAATGATGGTCACGCCATCTCCCCCTTCATGAGAGTCGGCCGCTCGAAAAGCATCGACGTAGGGACTCTCGGAGAGATAGGCGCGAAGCGCCGACTTGAGCGCCCCCGTACCGTGCCCGTGAATGAGGTAGGCGGTGGACTCCCCCGCCCCGTAGAGCTTGTCAAGGAAGTAGACCACCTTCGGCTCTGCCTCGTCGACGCGGAGACCGCGAACGTCGAGTGTATTCGCGCTCGTTCGCGGTGCATCATCTCCGCGCGGGACCGTCAACGGATGCACGGGTGGGCGCGACGGTGCCTTGGCGGGTGCGGCTTCGGGCGCCGGCTGCGCATCGGTAGAAGGGATCAGCATGCGCTTCCCTCCGACGCGAACCTTGATCCGACCGGCCGCGTTCGGGCCTTCGATGAACTCGGCCGCGGTGCCGAGCCGCGTAAGGCGGAGCGCCGCCCCGGGAGGAACCCGGGACCAGTCGGTCTTGACGGTGCGCGGGTGCGGGGCGGGCATTTTATCCTTCAGGCGGCTCTCAACATCGATAATTCGCCGCCGCGCGGAGCCCGCCTCCTGCGCCGTTCCCTTGCGCTGCAGATCGCGAATGACCGAGGCGATCTCCCCGTGCGCGCGCGCCACTTCGGCATCGAGGGCCGCCTTTACGTCCTGTGAGATTTGAAGACGCGCCTGCTCGATTTCCCTAAGCTTCTCCACCCAATCCTGACGGGCATCCTCGGTCTGGGCCCGGGCCTTCTGGGCTTCACGCCGCTCTGCATCGAGCGCCAGCCGCAGCTCATCGAGCCGTCGCAGGCGATCATCCATCTCACAGCGATCGGATCCAAAAAGCGCGCGCGCCCGCTCCAGAACGGCCCCATCGAGGCCGAGATTCGCGGCAATCTCCAGGGCGCCGGAGCGGCCCGGAACCCCCGGGATGATGCGGTAGGTGAGACGGTGCGTTTCGGGGTCGTACCCCATGCTGGCGTTCTCGAAGCGCGGATCATGCGCGGCGAGTTCCTTCAGCAAAGGATAGTGGGTGGTCACCATGACGCGCGATCCGCGCGCAACGAGCGCTTCGAGAACGGCTTGCGCCAGCACCGCCCCTTCGGTCGGATCGGTTCCCACAATCATCTCGTCGAGCAGGACGAGGGCGCCCTCGTCGGAGGCCTCCAGGAACCGGATCATCTGGGCTATCTGTCCGGAGAACGTGGAGAGCGAATCCGCGAGGCTTTGATCGTCACCGATGTCGGCGTGGAGCCGGCTGAAGAGACCCACCGTGGAGCCCTCCTCCGCGGGAATGTGGAGTCCCGCCCGGACCATCAGGACCGCAAGGCCGGCTGACTTGAGCGCCACTGTCTTACCGCCTGCGTTCGGGCCGGAGAGAATGAGTCCGTCGTACGTCTCTCCGAGCACGATGTCGTTCGGAACCACGGGCTCCCCCCGAAGCGCGAGGAGGGGATGTCGCGCGAGCCGCAGCGAGAGAAGATGTCGGGGGACCACCTGGGGACGGCTTGCCAGGATGCGCTTCGCGAGGCGGGCGCCGGCAATGATGCGATCGAGACGGCTCATCACCTTGGTCGACGCCTCGATCTCCAGGACCATCTCCCCCACGCGCCCCGCCAGGGCGATGAGAATCCGGATGCTTTCCCGCTCCTCCGCGCGTTCGGCATAGCGGAGGCGGTTGTTCATGTCGACGATTTCTTCCGGTTCCACGAAGACGGTCGTGCCGCTTGCCGAGACGTCATGGACGATTCCACGAATGCGGCCGCGGGATTCAATTTTAATGGGAAGCACATAGCGCTCCGCGCGGAGCGTGTAGAAGCGATCCTGAAGATGCGGCGTGAAGGCGGGCGAGACGAGAGCCGCGGTTATCTTCTTCTGGATCTTTGCGGTCAGCTGAAGCACTTCGCGACGTGCTTCGGCCAGCGCGGGGCTGGCCTCATCGCGCAGGCGGCCGCCGCCGTCGACTGCATGGAGAAGCGTCTGCTCGAGGCCGGAGAGATCGGGAAGCGCCTCGCCTCGCGCGGCGAGGCGGGGGGCGATGGTGCGGCATTCCCGCAGCGCGGTCCGGGTCATTCGCATCGCGCGAAGGGTCTCGCCAATCCTCAGAAGCTCGAGACCCCCGAGAACCTTTCCCTTGGCCGCCTGGGCAAGCTGAGCCACGATCTCGTGGGTGGCGCCGTGAAAAGGGTTCCTGCCGTTGGCAAGCAGCGCGCGCGCTTCCGTGACCTCGTCGAGACGGCCCTCAATCTCGTTATCCCCGGCCCAATCCCGCGCGAGCGCAAGACGCCTACCGCCCGGAGAGACCGTCTCTTCCGCGAGGGCGGCTTCGAGGACGCCCCAGTCGAGCATCTCGAGAACGCGTTCGGAAACCTCGAAACCCATGCGCTGTCCGGGCAATGGCGGGCTCTCAGCGGAACGCCGCGTGCCCCGTTATGGCCTCCCCTATCACGAGGGTGTGGATGTCATGCGTTCCCTCGTAGGTCTTCACCGTCTCGAGATTGCAGAGGT
>CBDUXZ010000005.1:0-17735 GCA_965371325.1 uncultured bacterium
CCGAAAGATTGAAAGCATGAATGGCTCCTCTCGCCCTACTCGAGCGATGCGGGACTGCCTTCGCGGTAGGAAGGATACCGGAGAACAACGCCCAGTTCCTCCTTGATGCGCCGGTTTCGCAGGCGTTTGTCTCCCCAGACCATCGCGACGTGACTCTCCCCCATGGTGCGCGCCGCCTCATCGAGGTCGACCGAAGGGGGCGGGGGCAGGCCCAGGAGCGACGCGCAGAAATCCGCAACCGTGCGCGCTCGCTCGGGGCAGTCATCGGCAGCAAGGTAAACGGCCCCGGGGCGCCCGCGCTCGGCGGCCGCAAGCAGGATCTGCGCCAGATCGTCCACGTGGATGCGGTTCACGAAGTTGCGGCCGTCCCCCGGCACCCGGTAGCCCCCCCGGCGTATTCGATCTGCCAGCGTCCGGCCGGGCCCGTAGATGCCCGGCGCCCGTACGATAACGCCGGGAAAGTCCTCGCGCCGATGCGCTTCAAGGAGCGCCAGCTCCGCTGCCTGCCGGGCGCGGGCACGCGATGAAGCGGGGCTTACCGGCGTCTCTTCATCCACCCACACCGCTTTCGTTCTCCCGTAAATGGCCGTGCTCCCAAGATATACGAATCTGTGAAGCCGCGCGGACGCGCAGGCGCGGATGACGTCTCGGGTATCGTCCTTGAAAGTCTCCGGGCTCGACGCGGCCTTCAATTTCCGCGGGGGGATCATATCGAAGACCACCGCGCTTTCGCCGGTGAGCCCGGAGAGAGTTTCCGGCCGGGCCGTGTCGAGGATAAGCGGCTCTATCCCGAGCTCCTCGAGGGCCCGCGCTTTCGCCGGATCCCGCGTGGTCCCCCTGACACGGTAGGCCCGCTCCCGGAGGAGCCGTGCCAGCGCCTTCCCGGTGAAACCGCAGCCGAGGATGATCGCCGATTGCGTCATGCCTGCCCTCTCCGCTTACGGCGCCTGGGAATTCTCGGGGCCTTCCCGGGGATCTCGAAAGGAACAGCGTCACCAAGCCGGATCCCGTGGGGGCGGATCACGGCGCGGTAGGCCAGCACTTCCACACCCGCCGCCACCGCCCGGCGCAACGTGACCCCGTAGAGCGGATCGATCTCGTCGGCCGGCCGCACCGTGCGGCAATCCGACCGCCCGAGAAAAAAGAAGATGACCGCCCGGTGGCCCTGCCGGACCATGTGGGTCAGCTCTCGCAGGTGCTTTGTCCCCCGCTCCGTGATCGAATCCGGAAACGCCGCCATCCGTCCGCCCGCAGCCAGCGTCACATTTTTCACCTCAACGTAACAGCGGCACTCACCACGGGTGAGAAGTAGATCCACGCGGCTGTTTTCCTTCCCGAACCCGACCTCCCGCCGGACCTCATCGTAACCAGCCAGTTCCGGTATCCGGCCGGCCAGGATGGCTTCGTAAACCACCCGGTTGGGATGACCGGTGTTGATTCCCACCCAGCTCCTTCCCAGCCGGATCATCTCCCAGGTGAAACGGTACTTGCGTGTCGTCGCCTCATGCTCCGAAAGAAGAACAGAACGCCCGGGTATGTCGCAACTCTTCATGCTCCCCGTGTTCGGACAGAAGGCCGTGACGGTTCGACCATCGTCGAGACGCACGTCCGCAAGGAAGCGCTTGTAGCGCCGGATGAGCGTTCCGGGCACAAGGGGACTCTCAAATCGCATAGGACGTGTTCGTTCGCGGATCAGGTGGTGAAGAATGCGGCCAGTCGGTCTGCAATGACGCCAGGCACATCCTCCTGGATAAAGTGGCTTGCACCTTCGATGATCTCGAGTGAGGAGCCGGGAATGAGATCGCACAGCTTCTGGGCGATGCGAGGAGGAAGAAAAGGATCGTGCTTTCCCCAGAGAATGAGCGTCGGGAGGGGATCCTTCTTCGCATGCCCCGTCCACCGATGGAGCGCGTCATCGACGTCTTCGTTGTCCATGGCCCGGATGAAACGCAGAAAGGCAGCCCGGCCGGCATAGGCGCGGTAGGGCGCGTAGAAATTTTTCCATATTTCACCAGCGATCCGTGACTTGTGGAAGACCGCCCCGCGCATGCTGGTTTTCATGACGGGGGCGGAGGGAACGACCGCAAGCAATTCACCAATGACCGGCGCCCGCAGGAAGGCAATGACCGGAACGGGCCAATCCTCCTTGAAAGCCACGATGTCCATCACCGCGAGCCGATCGATCTTCTCGCGGTGATCCGCCGCAAGGATGTGCGCGACTCCGCCCCCGATGTCATGCGCCACGACGTGGGCGCGGTTGATCCCTTTCAGTCGCAGGAGTTCGCTCACCATTTCAGCGTTCGCACGAAGCGAGACATCCACATCGGAGCCGCGCTCGCTCTTCCCGAGACCCACAAGATCCGGGGCCAGCACTCGGAACTTCCCGGACAACCCACGCTGGACATTGCGCCAGAGATAGGACGAGGTGGGGATACCATGGAGCAGCACCACAACCGGCGCTCCCGGGTCTTTCGGACCCGCCTCGACGAGGTAAACCCGCCTCCCCCTCACCGGCAACCAGTCGCCCGGCAGCGGTTCTGCGAATGGCCCTTCGGTGGTCATTGCGTGCTCAGGGCTTCACGGGATTCAGATGGGGCATCACGTCGGTGGCGAAGACTTCCATGATTTCCGGATTGAGGAAGGTGCAGACGAAGCTGTCGATCCCGAGCTTCTCGATTCGCTCGCCCAGAAGATCGATCACCTGGTTCGGGGTGCCGACGGCGACGTTGGGCAGCGTGCGGGCGGTCTCCGGATCGAGCCCCACCTGCGCCGAGGTCATCTCGCTCACCGACTTCACGATGTTCTCGTCCTTCGAGACCATCGTGAAGAGTTGTCCGGCGATTTTGATCTCGCTCGGGTCGCGACCGATCGTGTCGCAGTGGCGATGGAGCGTGTCGCGTTTTCTGAGGAAACTCTCCTCGGTATGCTCCTTCAGTCCTTCAGGGGTAATCTCACCGGCACGGAAGATCATGCTGATGTTCGCGATATCCGCCTCCTCGGCCGTCACGCGCAGCAGTTTCTCCCCACCCCCACCGATGACGATGGGCGGGCGCGGCGTCTGAACGGGCTTCGGATAGCTGTATGCGTTTTTCAGGGTGTAGTACTTCCCTTCGAAGGTCGTGCTGGGCTCGGTCCAGAGACTCTTGATGATCTTCACCGACTCCTGGAGCATGGCAATCCGCACGCTCGGTTTCGGGTAGTCATAGCCGTACGCCTCGAACTCGGGCCGGTACCAGCCGGCGCCGATTCCCAGCTCGGCCCTCCCCTCCGAGATCCAGTCCAGCGTCGAAACTATCTTTGCCAGAAGTCCGGGGTGCCTGTAGGCATTGCAGGTAACCGTCTGGGTAATGCGGACTTTCGAGGTGACGGCGGCAAGCGCGGAGAGCAGCGTGAAGCACTCCGGCCATGCGTCCTCGGGCTGCGCGAGCGTGGGGGGCCAGAAGTGATCGTCCCGGTTGATGCCGTAGTAACCCAAACGCTCGGCGTCAACGGCCATGGCCCGCCATTCGGCGAACGTGGGAACCGTATGAAAGGAAGCGATAAAGCGGACGGGACGCGGCATGGCTGACCTCGGAGGTTCGGGGGAATTTGAACGCGGTGGAATTCTAGGTGTTTCGGCGCGCAGGTGTCAACGCAGGGGCCGCAAGGGTGGCTCAGATCAACGGATCGTTCGGGAACTCCTGGGCGCTGACGGTGAGGGGAAAGAACGAGCTCCCGAAGGCGCCCGGAACGATCTCCGCAAGATCCTCGGGTGTCCACCCCTCGATTCGTCCGATGGTCCGCACGGGACGCGGGACGGAGAACAGAATGATCTCCTTGGCGCGGACCCCGAAGATCTGTCCCGTGATCTCGGCGGCGCTGTCACTCGCCAGAAAGACGGCGAGGGGCGCGATATGCGCCGGCGACATCTGCTTGATCTTCTCGACGCGCGCCTTCTGCGCGTCGGTCCCCGTGGGAATGGTGCCGATGAGCCGTGTCCACGCGAAGGGAGAGATGGCGTTCACCGTCACGCCGTAGCGCTGCATCTCGAGGGCAAGATTGCGCGTCAGCCCTGCAATCGCCATTTTTGCCGCGCCATAGTTGGTCTGCCCGAGGTTTCCGATGAGCCCCGAAGTGCTCGTGAAATTGATCACACGGCCGAAACCGGCGGCCTTCATGTGATTGATCGCCGCCCGGGTCACGCAGAAGTGCCCCTTTAGATGTACGTCGAGCACCAGGTCCCACTCCTCTTCGCTCATCTTCCAGAACATCCGGTCGCGCAGGATCCCGGCATTGTTAACCACGATGTCGATCTTCCCCCAGCGATCGAGGGCCTGCTGGACCATCCCGCGCCCCCCCTCCCAGGTTGCGACCGTATCGGGGTTCGCGACCGCCTCACCCCCCTGCTTTTCGATCTCCCCCACGACGTCGTCGGCTGGGCCACGATCCTGCCCCTCCCCCTTTTCGCTGCCGCCCAGATCGTTCACGACGACCTTCGCGCCGTGAGCGGCCATGAGGAGCGCGATCTCGCGCCCAATCCCCCGTCCCGCGCCGGTCACCAGCGCAACCTTCTCCTTGAGCATCATGCGAGTCTCCTCCCTGGATGATCATCTCGTTCCATGCAGCCGGCCGATCACGCGTTCACCCGCAGCGCTGACAAAAGCACCGAGTTGCGTCCAACCCGGTGCAATGCCGTTCCCGCTGTTCGGGCTGTCCGGCGGGCGTCTCAGGCCGCCAGCTCGAGGCCAATCTGGTTCAACCGCCCCCGCAGGTTCTGGAGCAGGTGTTCGCTGAAAGATGAGCTTGACTCCTCGATGCGCCAGTGCGCCGGGGGCGGCGGCACATCAGGGTTCCGCCAGTTGGTACTCCTGGCGATCAATTCCGCGTATTGGGCCAGCGCTCCCTCGATCTCGGCCTTCCGCGAAGGAGTGGCATGCTCTATCCGTCTTTTCAGGTAGAGCACTCCGAAGCCGAGATGTCTTGATTCGTCGCGCGTTACCTTCTCGAGAATCTCCCGCAGCAGCGCATCCGAAGTTGTATCCATGATCGCGTGGAATGAATCGAGAGCGAGCCCCTCGGCCAAAACCTGCATCCCCACGAGTTTCTCATCGGCATCCGGGGCGCCGAGGAGTTTTAGCAGGAGCTCTTCAAGGTGGGGATTCACGCAGGTGGGCCCGCCGACTAGATTGAGATAACGGCCAAAAACCTCCACGTGCCGCGCCTCGTCGATGACCTGGCTCGACAGGTAGAGTTTCGCGGACATCTCGGGGACGAGCGGAATGAGCTGCGCGCAGACTCCCAGGGCCCCCTGCTCGCCGTACCAGAACTGCGAAAGAAGCCCGCGGCGGTATGCGAGGGCGGTTTCCTTGTCGAGCTTCTTGTTCCATCCGATGGGCTTCGACCAGTCGATATCCGTCGAGGCGTTCCACTGTTCCATTTTCGCCATTTCGTACAGGCGCGTCTCCTCGGTCTCCGTAAGCTCGTAGCGGTCCAGAATGTGGTAATCACCCATGGCTATTCTCCCGTGGCAGCTGCCCGGTTGCCTTCCTCCGTGAAGGGGCCCGAAAAGACACGGCACGCTTATCCTACCGCCATCACGGAGCGGCGACAAGCAGACCTCCAGCCGGGCGATTCAGCGATGCCTGGCGCGGGCGAACGGACCGGTTTGCGGGGGAGGGCAATCGGCAGGGCGACTCGATTTTGCTCTGAAAGTGAACAGCTGTCGCGGCGGGCCGAAGGTCTAGAGGAACCGCTCGATGTAGTGCTTGAACCGCTCGGCGATCCCGGCGTCGGTCATGCCGAAGTCCTCGGCGGCATACTCATGCTTTCCGAACTTGTGCTGCGGGCGCTCGGCGATCCATTTTCTCATGCGTGCTTCGAAAGTTGCATCAAACTTCAGGCCGAAGTGTTCATAGATTCGTTTCACCGTAGAGACGGGATCAGCTGCGAGGTCGTTGTAATGAATGTCCAGGATCCGTCCATTGGGAATCCTGGAACGCGCGGCCATGCCCCGCTCGACGAGCTGCACGTACATGTCGGTATTCGCCGCGGCGGCGCGCCTGACGTCCAGGGACTCGGTCAGGTAACTTTGAAGCGTGTACATGAGGCTGTTTATGCTGCTGGTGATCCTGACCGGATCGCGGTGCGTCTGAACGATCATCGCCTCAGGCACCGTTTCGAGGAGCGCCTCGAGATAGCCGGTGTGCGCGGGCGCCTTGAGTGTGAGCCGCTTCGCCGGGCTGTCCGCCTGAAGGAGCTGCAGATGTTCCCGGTAGACCCGGTAGCCGGGAAGGGGATCCTGCTCGAGGTACCAATCGAGATAGCCGTAGACCGGCGCCATGACAAAGAAGCTGAAGCTCCAGAAGCTGCTGTCGAAAAGAAAAATGTCCTCTTCCGGCTCGTCCACATCAACGTGATGCTTGGCATCGATGTCCGGCGCAACCTTCTTGAAGCGGGCGACCTCGCGGAGCGATATCTTGCGGCGCTCGTCAGGCCCGGGGCCGGGAATGGGTTGCTGCATTTCCCACAGAGGGGGGGAGCGCGCATCTTCCGCGAGGGAAAGCAACCTGTGAAGGAGCGTCGTCCCCGAGCGCGGCAGCCCCAGCACGATAAGGGGAGGCGCGAGCGCCAACCTGAAGACCTCGGGGCGGCGTTTGCGGGCCTCGATCCTGCGAAGGCGGGTTACGAGAGAGTTCGTAACCAGCTCGCGATAGGCCAGCCGGCCGGTCAGCAGCAACCCTGCATCCTTTTCAACGGATTCGCAGAGAACCGAGAGCCCCTCCTCGAAGTCCGGCTCGCCAAAATCGCGAAGCGCAGCCATGCGCATCGCTCTTTTCTTCAGAACGCGAGGCGCAAAGAAGAGCGGGCGGAAACCCAGGCTATTCAAGCCGGCGCCGACACCATTCACGATGCGGGATGGCAAGGGATGGACAACGGGCTCGAGCATGAAGCGCCTCCATGACTTATCGACTTACAGTTGATATCCCAGGATTGACCAATCGGTCAAGATAGGAGTCCGATTGCACATAACATCATTCTTCAAATTTTCGCTGGGGACATTGTGCAGTCGGTCGAGACGGGCGCTTTACTTGTCAGGCAGGTTATTTACAGATAAGTCACCCGTACTTATCGTTTACCCACAGATGTTATGCTCGTCCTGCAACAGCGCGAGCCGGACGGGATCGCCGCGCCGGGCAGCGAGATCGTTCAGAGCCTCCGCTGCCCGCTCGAGCGGATAGCGCGCGGTGATCGAACGCGAGAGATCGAGCTCGCCCGACGCCGCAAGCGAAACGACGCGCTCGAGCTCGGCGCGCGTGTACCCCATGGAACCAAGGAGCGTGATCTCCCGGCCCACGAAGGAGATAAGGGGCGGAAGCTCCGGAGCCTCCAGACCCACGCCCCCCACCACAACGCGTCCGCTTCGCCCCACGGCGGAAAGGGCCAGCTCCACCGACGCCTTGCGGCCCACGTACTCGATGATCAGCTCAGGCCCGTCCTCGCCCGCGGCTTTTCGGATCAGCTTGCGCGCATCGTCCCGCCGGGCATCGACGGTCGCGTCCGCCCCCGCCTCTTCCGCGCGCCGAAGCGCCCCTTCGCTCACATCCACGGCAACGATGGTTTTGGCCCCGAGGAGCCGCGCAAGAAGGATCGCGTGGAAACCTACGCCGCCACAGCCGATCACGGCGACCCTCTCTCCGGCTGAAAGAGCACCGCGCGCGGCGACGGCGTGGTACGCCGTGGCGACCGCGTCGGCCAGGATCGCACCATGCTCAAAGGAGATCTTGTCGGGAAGCCGAAGCGTGCCGCTCGCGGAAACGGCAATACGCTCGGCAAAGGTTCCGTCGCGGGCCATGCCGAGGATGACCGCCTTGGGACACAGGCCGAGATGACCCGATCGGCAGGAATCACACTCCCCGCATGTTTCGCTTGGGAGGAGAAGCACGCGCTCACCGATTGCCGCGCCCCTGGCGCCCTCCCCCACCGTTTCGATAACACCCGCCCCCTCATGGCCCATCACCACGGGAAGGGCCGGAACCGGGAGCCGACCCGTGCTGACGTGCAGATCCGTGCCGCACACCCCCGCTGCGCGGAGCGCGACCACCACCTGCCCGGGACCCGCAACCGGATCGGGGATCTCTTCTACCCTCACCTGCGCGCCCTCATGTAACCGAACCGCCTTCATGGCTCCTCCTCACTCGGCACCGTGTACCTCCCGGTCATGCTCTTTCCAATAGGGCTCCCGCAGGGTGCGCCGCAGAATTTTTCCCACGGCGGTCTTCGGGAGCGACGGCACAATCTCGATCATCTTCGGAACCTTGAACCGCGCAAGGTGTTCCTTTGAGAAGGCCATGAGCTCCTCCGGCGTCACCGTGGTATTGGGACGAAGTGTCACAGCGGCGCGAATGGCCTCTCCCCACTTCGCGTCGGGCACGGCGAAGACCGCGCACTCGGCCACGGCGGGATGCTCCGCGAGCACCCCCTCGACCTCGGCGGGATAGACGTTGAACCCGCCGGAGATGATCTTGTCCTCCGTACGATCTGCCAGATAGATGTATCCGTTCTCATCGCTTCGCCCGAGATCTCCCGTGCGGAGCCAGCCGTTCCTCAAACGCCGCTCATCCAGGTCCGGCCGGTTCCAGAATCCGGGCGTCGTCCAGGGCGCCGAAACGCAAATTTCCCCCACCTCGCCGGGGGGGAGCGTGGCGCCGTCTTCCGACTGGATGCGCACTTGCGCGAATGCCTTGGTTTCGCGGCCGACGGAACTAAGACGCGCGCCGCCGGCCGCGAGCGCTTCTTCGTGCTCACGCGGGGAGAGCAGAGTGTTCAGTCCGTAGGCCTCGGTCTGGCCGAACCCCGTGTAGAGGGCCGGCCCGAGCCGCTCGAGCGCGCGACGGACAAGGGAGGGGGCCGCGGGCGCCGCGGCATAGAGAACAACGCGCAGGGACGAGAGATCGGCGTTTGCGGCGTCGGGATGATCGAGCAGCATTCGCAGCAGCGTCGGGATGACGAGCAGAACCGTGATCCGCTCTTCGACGATGGCGCCGAGCATGATCTTTGGATCCGGCCCCGGGAGGATGACGAGCGTCGCGCCCGCCACCCAGCTCGTGTCCATCGCCCGTCCCCCGAAGTGACTGAGAGCCAGATGGCCGAGCAGGCGATCATCCGGACCGACATCGAAAGTCGTCACCCAGGCGCCCATGGCAGCTGCGACACTCGCGTAACTGTGCGTCACGCCCTTGGGCTGTCCGGTTGTCCCCGACGTGTAGAGGATCTGCGCAAGGGCCGAGGGCGCGCGGTTGATCGCGAGCGGTTGATGCGGCTCATGTTCGGCGAGGGCCGCGAGATCCGTCGCGCCGGGAGCGGCTCCGAAACAGAGCACCGTTGCGCCGATCGCCGCGCCTGCCGAAAGGGCGCGGGGGACCCCCTCCGGACCCAGCGCAATGACAAGCTTCGCACCCGCGTCTTGCGCCATGAAGACGTGTTCCTGCTCCGTCAGCGCGCCCAGCATCGGAACCAGAGCGCCGCCCGCCTGCGCAATCGCAATCGCCGCTTCGACATACTCGGTGCGGTTCTGCTGAACCACGGCCACGCGCTCGCCCGGCAAAAGCCCCAGACGCACCAGGGCGCGCGCAAGACGGCTTGCACGGGCGTCCAGTTCGCGGTAAGTGCAGCTCCGGCCGCCATCGATGATTGCGGTTTGATCGGGCCAGCGCCCGGCCGCGCGAGCGGGATAGTGTGAGTAAGGATGAATCACCGCCGCTTTTCCTTTCGCCCGGGAGGCAGGTGGCGCTCGGCGGGTCCTGCGTAGCGTGCGCCAAGCTCCCGGGGAATGATCCGAAGAGGAACTCCCTCGCGAATTTCCTCGACGACGTGCGCGAGAAGGGACATGCCGTAGCAGAGCGTACCGATGCCCCCGATCGCGAGCGGATCAAAACCGAGATCGGCCAGCAGCGCCCCGATGGCCCCGGCCAGGTTTATCGGGATTTTCCTTCCCTTGCGATCCGCAACCTCCGCTTCGATGACGTCGAGCATTCGTCCGTGCGCATGCCAGCCGTCGCGGGCCAGCGCAACACTGCGGAGTGTCACGGCCCGCGGCTCTGCTTCCTTGTGAACGGGATGCCCGAGACCCGGGACGCTGCCACGGCGTGTGAGCCAGCGATCGACGGCATCCCGCGCCGCCGCCTCCTCCGGCCGGTTCCAGCCGACCGCTTCGATCAGCATCTCGGCCGGCTCCTGCGGCGAACCCGTCACCGATCCGCTTGCCAGCATCCCGCTCGCCAGCCCCGGCACGACCGAATCAGGGAACGCCGACGCCGTGAAACGCGCGGCACATGCGGCTGAGTTGACGAACTCCTGATCCAGGCCGCTTCGGAGCGCAAGATCGAAGAGCGCGGCCTCGCGCTCATCGGGCAACTCTCCCCGAATAAGCAGAAAGGCCGATTCCGTGTAGGAGAGGTGTTCGATCAACTCCTCGACGGGGTAGCCGCGAACCCAGATACGTCCCTTCTCGGCGCGGCTGATACGCGTCGTCCAGTAGTCGCTCCAGTCTCCGGAGGCAACGTACTGACCCACGTTGCGTCTGCGACGCTCGTCCACCGGCTTGGGCACGCTCACCTCCCTTTGAACTTCGCCTTGCGTTTCTCGAGAAAAGCGCGGGGACCTTCCCGGGCGTCCTCGCTCTGCCTGACCGGCTCGGCGAGTTGCTGCTCGAGGCGGAGCCCCTCATCAAGCGGAAGATCGAGCCCGCGCCAGACGGCTGCCTTCGCAGCCAGAACGGCGAGGGGCGCATTCTCCGCGATGCGGACAGCGACCCCAAGGACCTCTTCGCGCAGATCCGCAAGCGGGACCACCCTCGTGATGAGGCCGATGCGCTCAGCCTCGCGCGCATCAATTCGACGGCCGCTCAGAATAAGATCGAGAGCCCGCTCCGGTCCGATGAGGCGGGGAAGACGCTGGGTTCCGCCGGCCCCGGGGATGATTCCCCGGGTCACCTCGGGGAGACCGAAGGTGGCGTTCTCGGAGGCGATCCGCAGATCACACGCGAGGGCAATTTCGAGGCCGCCGGCGAGACAGTGGCCGTTAATCGCGGCGATGACCGGCTTCTCAATCGGAAGGTTTCGCGTGATCCCGCCGAGGCCGGGCTCGCTGTCGGCGCGCCGCAGGCGCTCAGCGGAAGTCATGCTTTTGTAGAACTCCGCCAGGCCCCGAAGATCAGCCCCCGAACAGAAGGCCCTCTCTCCCGCGCCCGTCAGAACGGCAACGCGCATGCGCTCATCTTCCTGGAATTCCCGCCAGGCCGCGATGAGCTCATCACTTGTCTTCGGATCGATCGCGTTTCGTACCTCCGGGCGATCGATTGTCAGGATCGCGACGGCCCCTTCGCGCTCGGAACGGATTGTCACGACGACCCCCTCGCGGACTCCGCCGGCTCGAAGCGGGGAAGAACGAACTCCCCGGCATCCTCAAAACACACCCGCACGGGCATGTTGATGCGAACGCTCTCCGGTGCACATCCGATCACGTTCGAGACGAGGCGCGGTCCCTCCTTGAGGGCAATGACCGCTACCACGTAGGGCGCGGGAAGTGCGGGATGATATGTCCGGCGGTACACCGCGAAGGTATGGACGGTGCCTTCGCCCGACGCCGCGCGCGTGGCGATGCGCCCCGCCCAGCAACGCGGGCAACGCGGCCCTGGCGGCAGAAAAAGGTGATCGCAGGACTCGCAGGCGCAGATCTCGAGACGCTTCTGCCGGCAGGCCTCCCAAAAGGGGCGCGTCAGGCTATCCAGCTCCGGCAGCGGAGGGGTGCTTGTATCAATGGCCATGCCTACTACCTCCCGAGCACGAGGGTTGCGTGCGTGTTCATCGCGAGGCCATGCCCGGAAACCAGTGCGGTTTGAGCGCCGGGAACCTGCCGTTCCCCGGCTTCCCCGCGCAGCTGACGCACCGCCTCGATTACATGGAGCATGCCGCCACCGTACCCCTCGGCCATGAGCCCGCCGCTGGGGTTTACCGGAAGCTTTCCGCCGGGAGCGATGCGCCCTCCCTCGACAAAAGGCCCGCCCTCCCCCTTCTTGCAGAACCCGTAATCCTCGAGCTGGAGAAGCACGACAATCGTGAAGCAGTCGTAAAGCAGCGCGACGTCAATGTCGTCCGGGGTCACGCTCGCACGCACGAGCGCCTCGGGGCCGCAGCGCGCCGCGGGAAGCGTGGCAAAGTGATCGGGGGAGTCGAAAGTACGCAGGCTGTGCGCCTGGGCCTGGGAAAGAATGAGCGCGGCAGGGCGGCGAAGATCGGCGGCCCGCTCCTCGGTCGTCACCAGAACGGCCGCGGCCCCGTCGGAGACGAGACAGCAGTCGAGCCTGCGAAGCGGCTCCACCACGAAATCCGACGCGAGATACTCGTCCATGGTGATCGGCCGTTGCTTCTGCGCGTGGGGCGTTCGCGCGGCGCAGGCCCGCGCGGCCACGGCAACCTCGCCCATATGCTCGGGGCGCGTTCCGTACAGATGCATGTGGCGCTGCGCGGCGAGCGCGTGCAACCCCACGGCCCCGAAAAGTCCGAATGCAGCGGCGTCGCCGCGTCCGTATCCATAAGCTCCAGGGATGGAGAGCGCGTTGTCGCCGTACACGCAAAGACACGCCGAGCAGAGGCCGGCTTCCACGGCCATCGCAGCGCGCCCCACAATGGCCGCGCTTCCGGCTCCGCCGAGAATCTCCGTGCCCGTGTAGGTGGGATTGATTCCGAGATGCGCGCCGAGCCCCAGAAAGTGCGGCGTGATCCCGTTCATCACGCCCTGCGCAAAACCGGGATCGGTAATGAGCCCGTCGATGCCCGAAGGATCGATCCCCGCGTCCCGGGCGGCCAGTGCGGCGGCCTCGGCCTCCAGATCGAAGGCGCTCCGGTCAGGAAACTTCCCGAAGGCGGTATGCCCGACGCCCGCAATGACGGCGCGCCGTTTCACGCCGGACGGCCCACCATGCGTCGCTTCGAGATGATCTCGCGCATGACCTCGCTCGTTCCCGCGCCGATGCCCCAGTTCTGCACGCCCCGTGTGCAGCGCGCCACGTAAGACTCCTCCATGAACCCATATCCCCCGAACGCGTGCCCGCAATCGAGGACCAGCCGCCGCGCCAGCTCGGCGGCGTAGAGCTTCGCCATGCTGACGCTTACTTCCCCTTCCCCGTCTCCCGAAACGAGCTGGTCAGCCGCGCGGTAGGCGAGCAGCTCGGAAGCCTCGAGGTCGGTCATGTGATCGGCCATGCGGTGGCGCCAGACCTGCATCGACGCGATCGTCTGACCGAAGGCCTTTCGCTCGCTGATGTAAGTCAGCGTCTCGTCCAGCACGTCGCGGCAGAGCGCGTTGGCCATCGCCGCGAGAACGAGGCGCTCGCCCTGGAACGAACCCATGATGTAGCGGAAACCGTGGCCTTCCTCTCCGATGAGAAAACGCCGCGGTATCCGAACGTCGTCAAAGAAGAGCTCGGCCGTGTCGCTCGAGTGGAGATCGATCTTCTTCAGCCGCTTGCTGACGGAGAAGCCTTTCGCGTCGGTGGGACAGACAAGAAGGCTCACACCGTCGGGGCCCGGCCCCCCCGTTCTGACGGCAAGGGTGATGAAATCCGCCCGGGTGCCGTTGGAGATGAAGATCTTCGAGCCTCGGACGACGTAATCGTCGCCGTCAACCTTGGCGCTGGTCTGAAGGGATGCGACGTCGGAGCCCCCACCCGGCTCGGTCACGCCGAGGGCGATTATCTTCTCGCCGCTGATCGCCGGCACCAGCCACTCCCGCCGCAGCGCGTCGGTTCCGTGATTGTGAATCACGGAGGTTGCCATCTCGCATTGGACCAGCAGCCCGACCACGCATCCGAGATCGCGCCCCCTGACCAGCTCCTCGACAAGAATCACCGTGTACCAGTAATCGAGCCCGCTGCCCCCCCATTCAGGGTCGAAGCGGATTCCGAGGAGGCCCAGCTTGCCCGCCTTGCGAAACAGCTCGTCCGGGAAATAGCCCTCCGCCTGCCATTGCTCGGCGTTGGGCCGGATTTCTTCCTGCGCAAAGCGCCGCACCGTTTCGCGAAACGCCCGATGTTGATCCGTCCACTGGGGAAAGGCCATGGGTGCCTCCAAACAAGTGATGTTTTCCTTCAGGCGAGGGGTGGACGGGGCTTTGCAATACCCTGCGCAAAGACATCGTCCATCACGCCGATGATCTCGTTGAAAGGATAGTCGCGGACGCCGGAAGTTTCCCTCTCGACCAGAAAACGGCCGAGGTGGAACATGAGGTAGGCGACGCGCTCGGAATCAACAGGGCGAAGCGCCCCCTCGGCCATCCCCTCTTTCAGCACTTGCTGCAAAATTCCGATGATTCGCCGTTCCTGATCGCGCGTGAAGCCGTGGGCGACCGTGTCGAGCGACATCTCGTTGTCGCGCACGAGCGCCAGGCGGAGCACGTGGTTGTGCGCGTAGATGGCGCGCGTGAGCTCGACGATTCGCCTGATCTTTATTCCGGCCCGCCAGTTCTCTTCGACAACGCTCTCGGCTTCGCGGATGAATTCCTCGGCGTCCTTCTCGAGCAGGCTGCCGTAAAGCGCCTCCTTGCTATTGAAGTGTGTGTACAGCGTGGCGCGCGAGCAGCTCGCCTCCCGCGCCACCTCGTCCATCGTGGTCTTTCGCGGGCCGAAGCGCATGAATCGCCGGCGCGCGGCATCGAGAATGGCCCCCCGCGTCTCCGCCTTCGTTCGAACCAGCCGCCGGCGGGTCTCTTTCGTCTTCCTAATCATGGGTATATAAATAGACACTTGACGTCTATTTGTCAATATGTCTATACTGGGCCTCCTGAGAAATCCCTGGAGGGCCCCGGGGGGCCCTCTCTTTCAGAAAGGGTACGCAATGAGTGAGCAAGTGGGCGCGATCGACGCCTGGGGAACCCTGACGCTGCCAGGCACCTTCGACCGCTGGCCCCCGGAGTTCAAGAGCATCTTCGAGCGATACGGCACCGTCGAGGTTTTTGAGCGCGGGGTGACGCTCGAGCAGATGATCGACGAGATGGACAGCGCGGGGGTCGAGCGCGTGATGCTCTCGGCCTTCGGCTACGGAGACACACACATCATCACGAACGAGGAGGTGAGCGAGGTTGTCGCCAAGCATCCCGACCGCTTCACGGGGGTTGGCACGGTCGATCCGCGCGGCAAACCGATGGACGTGCTCCGTGAGATAGAGCGCCTCGCGAAGGATCTCGGCCTCCGGGGGTTGAGGCTCGAGCCCTACGGGTACGGCAACGGCATGGTCGGGGCGCCCCCGAACGAGAAGATGTACTGGCCCGTCTATGCGAAGTGCGTGGAACTCGGCCTTCCGGTCGCCATTCAGGTGGGGCACACGGGACCGCTGCTCCCCTCGGAAGCCGGTCGCCCGATCTATCTCGATGAGGTTGCGCTCGCCTTTCCCGAACTGGTGATCATCGGATGCCACCTCGGCCAGCCCTGGCACGAGGAGATGATGATCCTCGCGTGGAAGCATCCGAACGTGTACGTGGAGACCAGCGCGCGGGCACCGAAGCACTGGCCGGAGTCCTTCGTGAAGTTCGCGAGCACTTACGGACAGGACAAGGTGCTCTGGGCGACCGACTATCCGCTTCTGGGCTTCGACCGCACGCTCAAGGAGCTGCGGGAGCTCGGTATTTCCGACGACGTGTACCGCAAGATCGCACGGGACAACACCGCGCGCGTCTTCCGGCTCGGGGAGTAGCCTTGGACGCGCGCGCGATGGCCACGATTCTCGATCGCATCCCCTATACGCGGGATCTCGGCGTTAGTATCGACGCCGCCACGGCCGAGGGGCAGGTTCAGATGACGCTCCCCGATCAGGCCGCAACGCGAAATCTCGTCGGGACGGTGCATGCCGGGGCGCTCTTTACCTTTGGTGAAACCGTGGCAGGCGTGGCCGCGGGGCTTCAGACGCTGAAGCACGCTTTCCCCTTCGCCCGCAATGTGCAGATTCGCTATCTGCGCCCGGCCAGCGGTGCCGTGCGGGGGCTGGCGCGCGTGGCCCCCGCCGAGGCGGCGCGCGTGCTCGAGGAGATCGATCGCGACGGGCGCTCGGAGCTCACCGTCTCCGTCGTGCTCCAGGATGAGAAGCAGCGGACCGTGGCGGAGCTGGATGTGGCTTATGCGTTTCGACCCATCAAGGGAGATAAGCGATGACGGTTCGACTGGAGAGGAATGAGGGCGTCGCCACCATCACCCTTGCGAGGCCGAAGGAGCTGAACGCGCTCAATATGGAGACCGTGGGCGCCCTCGTGGATGCCCTCGACGAGGTGCGCGCGAAGGGTGACCGGGTTCTGGTTCTCGCCGGGGAGGGGAAGGCCTTCTGCGCCGGCGCCGATCGCGCGGAGATGATCCTCAGGGAGCCGCGTGAGTGGGAGCCCATCGTTGATCGCTACCTCGATCCGGTGCGCCGCATCGGGGATCTCGACATCCCGGTGATCGCCCGTCTTCACGGCGACACGATCGGGGGCGGTTTCGGCCTCGCCATCGCCAGTGATTTTCGTATTGCGGCGTCGGGAATTCGGCTGGGCGCTCCCTTTGTTCGCATCGGGCTCGCGGGCTGCGACATGTCGGCGGGCTACTACCTTCCCCGCCTCATCGGCCTGGGAGCGGCAACGGACCTGATGATGACCGGTAGGCTTGTTCGCGCCGACGAGGCGCTTGCCCTCGGCCTGGTTCAACGCGTCGTGCCCGCAGAGCGTCTCGATGAGGAGGTGGGGGAGCTCGCGGCGCGCCTTTCCGCCGGGCCCCCCATCGCCCTTGCCTTCACCAAGCGGGCCATCAGGCGCTCACTCGATCGCAGCCGCGACGAGGAGTTCGACTACGAGATATTCGCGCAGGTTCAATGCATCCAGACCGAGGATCACCGTGAGGGCGTGAAGGCGTTTTTTGACGAGAAGCGCGCGCCTGTTTTCAGGGGACGATGAAATGGCCGAGCCGGACTTTTACCTGAGTGATGAGCAGCGAGCGCTGCAGCGCACGCTGCG
Organism: uncultured bacterium; assembly: GCA_965371325.1. GTDB lineage: Bacteria > JAUYMQ01 > JAUYMQ01 > JAUYMQ01 > JAUYMQ01 > CBDUXZ01. The sequence continues at coordinate 17,011 of CBDUXZ010000005.1, forward strand.
GGAGTTTGTCGCCAGGGAGATCGCACCCATCGCCGCGGCGTGCGACGCAGAGGAGCGCTTTCCTGTTGATCTATTCAAGAAGATGGGCGACCTCGGTTATCTCGGGCTCGGTTTTCCCGAAGAGATCGGCGGCGCGGGGGGGAGCAATCTGGATTACGCCATCCTGTGCGAGGAGCTTGCATACGGCTCCGGCGGCATCGCGCTCGGTATTTACGTGCACATGGCGCTGGCCTGCGCGGCGCTGAAGGCGTTCGGGTCGGAGGAGATCAAGAAGGAATGGCTTCCATCGGCGCTCCGCGGCGGGAAGATCGGGGCCTGGGGTTTCGCCGAGGCGGGGGCGGGATCGGACGCAGCGTCAATAGCGACGCGCGCCGTCGCCGACGGGGACGCCTGGGTTCTGAACGGCTCGAAGCTCTTTATCACGAACGCTCCCATCGCCGACTTCATCGTGGTCGTGGCCTCGACCGCGCCCGATCAGGGGCTGAAGGGGCTTTCGCTCTTTCTGGTGGAGCGCGACCGGCCCGGGTTCCGTGTGGGCGGCGTTCTCTCCAAGCTCGGCGTGCGCGCCTCCGAGATGGCGGAGCTCCTCTTCGAGGATTGCCGCGTTCCGCGAAAAAATTTGATCGGGCGGGAGCACCGGGGCTTTCTCGACGCCCTTCGCACGCTCACCCTCGGGCGCATCGCTTCTGCGGCCTTTGCCATCGGCGTGGCGCGAGCGGCCCTCG
>CBDUXZ010000006.1:0-17024 GCA_965371325.1 uncultured bacterium
CGGACGGACCGACTGGGTCGTGACGCGCCGCCGGATGACCGAAAGGATGAAGGGAGTGGATGGCGCGCCGTGAAGACCCTGCCGATTCCAATCCTTCTTATTGCGTTTACTGCGGCTCTTTTTCTTTCGTGGCCCGACGCCGCGTTTGCGGGTGCCGACGCGGCCGACCGCACTGTTGAGAAAGCGCGGGCGGCTGCGAGCGAGGATCAGAACGCCGAATCAATGGTGCTTTTCGAGCAGGCCATTGCCGCTGATCCTTCACGGCGCATGGTGCTCCTCCCCGAGCTGGCCGATCAGATGACCTACGCCGGCCTCGCGGACGAGGCGGTTCCGCTTTACGAAGAGTATCTCGCTGCCGGCTCACCCTCTCCTGATCAGGCGCGGCAAGCAAGGCTCGGTCTTGCGCTGGCCCTCTCCTGGAGTGGCGAGCTCGATGCCTCGCTACGCGCCTACGAAGCCTTGCTGGACGAAAATCCCGACGACAGGGAGGCGCGGCTCGGGCGGGCCCGCCTTCTCTCGTGGCGTGATCGGCAGGGGCCGTCAAAAGAAGCTTACGAAGAAGTCCTCGTCCGGAATCCAGACGATCTCGAGGCACGGACAGGCGTGGGGCGGGTGCAGAGCTGGCGAGGGAGGCAGCGGGCGGCCCAGCGGCAGTTGCAGGATGTACTGCAGGATCACCCGAAGGATCCTGAAGCAACCTTTCTCCTCGCGCAAAGCCAGACCTGGATGGGGAGGCCCGACAAGGCGCAGGAGACCCTCCATGACTATCTGGCCGGCGCGCCGGAAGACGAGAGAGCGAGAGACCTTCTCGAAGATATCAAGTTTCAACTCCGGCCGAACACCCTGACCGGTTACCAGGAGTCTCATCAATCTGACAGGCTTATCATTCGAACGCTCACTTTTGAGCAGGGGTTTTCGCTGAACGACGGCCGGACTTTGCTGGGAGCCCGCTATCAGAACGTTTATTACGATCCGAGAGGGACCGGTATCAACAGGATTCAGGTGAATCGCCCGGGTATCTATGGCCGCCACCGTTTCTCTGATTCCTTTGAATGGAATGGCAATGTTTTTGTCGACTTGATCGATCCGAGCAATGGAAAGAACCAGCACGAAACCCTGACCTACGATACTTACGCCACCTTTTGGCCCAATGATCTTCTTCGCTTTGATGTCGGTTCAAGCCGCAAGACATTTGACAACACAAAATCTCTTCTACGCAACGTGACCGCTACCTATGCAAATGTGTCGATGGACGTAACGCCGGATGAGAAGACGCGACTCTCGCTTCGTTACAATTACGGTGAGTACACTGACGATAACATTCGCAATTGGGGACAGGTCGAGGTGGAAAGACGTGTCTTGAACCATCCCAGGTTTCTCATGGGCTGGCGCTATACCGCTTTCAAGTTCCAGGACCTCCTGGACAACGGCTATTTTAATCCGGATTCCTATAATTCTCACGAGTTGACACTGAAGACTTTCGGGCAGGTCGGTGATCGGTTTTTCTTCTACTTCGATGGCGGCTTCGGAGCCGAGCATGCCAACCCCGAAGGCTTCAAGGCCATCTGGAGCGCGGGGACGCGTGTCAGGTATCAAATCGTGGACCGGCTGGAGATCGAAGGCCGCTACAATTTCTTCAGCTCCTCGACCGCTTCGAGCGGAGGCTTCGAGCGGGGCACGAGCGGGGTCAACCTCCGCTTCGTCTGGTAGGCGCCCTCCTGGGTGATCCCGCATCACACATGACTCTCCCTTCCGAATATCAAGGGTCCAATCACGGCGGCCCCCGTGGCTCCGAAATCGGGTAGGCTTGCCTGACCTTCGACTGCCCTGCCAGAGGGCGGTCAGCTCTTTTTCCGCCGCCGCGGACGGGCGACAGATCCCCGACAGGCTCTTGCCACGCGAGGGCGTATCTTCACGGGAGGCTTCCAGCATGATCGAACCGCCAGAGACCACTCCTCATCCGCTCGTCGCCCAGGGGCGTCTCATGGTCGTGCCGGGCGTCTACGATGCGCTTTCCGCGAAAATCGCGGAGCGCATGGGCTTTCCCGCCGTCGTGCTGAGCGGCTATGCCGTCGCCGCCACCTATCTTGGGGAGCCGGACTTCGGCCTTCTCACGCAGAGCGAAATTCTCGATGTGGCGCGCAGGATCACGCGAGCGGTCGCTATTGGCGTCATCGTGGACGGCGACACGGGCTACGGCGGCCCGCTCAACGTGCAACGCATGGTGCGGGGGACTCGTTGACATGGGCGCGCGCGGAATTCTGCTCGAGGATCAGCGATGGCCGAAACGGTGTGGCCACATGCAGGGGAAGGAGGTGATCGACGCCGGGGAGCACGCGGCGAAGATCCGCGCGGCCGTGGATGCCAGGGGGGAGGCCCAGTTCATGATCACCGCCCGGACGGACGCCCTCGCCACGCACGGAATCGCCGAGGCCATCAGCCGGGCGAAGCTTTACAAGGAAGCCGGGGCCAACCTCCTGTTCGTGGAAGGGCCTCGGACGAAGGACGAGTTGCGGCGCATCGGCAGCGAACTGCCGGGTCCGCTCGTCGTGAATCTCATCGAGGGGGGACAGACGCCGCTCTGCTCCCTCGATGAGCTTGCGGAGATGGGTTTCTTCAGCGTCGGCTTCGTGCTTTCCGGGCTCTACGCATCGGCGCGTGCGCTCGAGCGCACTTACATGGCCATCCGGCACCAGGGCGCCACCGACAGCCTGGGTGATGACATGATGTGGTTCGAGGAGTTCAACGCGCTCATCGGAGCGGCTGATCGGTACGCGGAGGACAAGCGTTACAAGGTTTAGGCCGATGGGACCATTGGGGGCGAGGGGGAGGGCAGGGCGTGGGAGCTAGGCGCCCGCATCCACCGTGCGGCGACCCAGCAGATTGAGCTTGTAGCGGCGGATCACTTCAGGCGGAATACGTTTACCCGATTCGTCCTCGAAGAAGAGCGCGTCCATGGGGCACTGCACGACGCATGCCCCGCAGCGCACGCATCGCTCATCGTACGCGATTTCGATCTTTCGAACGCCGGGGCGCTTCTCGAAGCAGGCCTCCGGGCAGACCTCCCAGCAGGAATAGACCCCCTTGCAGCGATCGAGATCGAGCGTGATCTTCCAGCTTCTGTGCTCGAAGAAGCTCCCGCCCTCGATCGGCGTGGCGCCCGGGTAATCGAAGGTGAGCACGCCCGTAAGCACGACACATGCCGCGGCGGCGCCCAGATAAGCGGTGGCGTCCCCCTCGGCGAGGCCGACCGCGAGGAGGGAGAGAGCCAGCGCGGCCCCTCCGAAGATGAAGCGGCGGGGTCCGGGAATGCGGTCATAGACGAGAAACAGCGCAACGGCGAGAACGGTTGCAAGAAGAATGAGGGGAAGGCTCCAGCCGGGACGAAAGAAGAGGGTGCCGGCGCCCAGCACCAGCGACGTCGGCGCGGCCCACATGACGGCCGCTTCGAGACGTTCCCTGACGCTGAACCGCACGTGCCTCATGTCGTCGTTTTTTTTCTCATCGCCGGCAAGATACCGGGGGATGTCCTCGGCGTAGACCGGTCCGAAGCGTACCCGCCAGCGACAGCGGTGCATCACCTCACGTGCGATGACCCCGGTTGCGGCGAGCTGCGGAAGGATTGCGCGCCTGTGCTGAACGTGAGACTCGATGCCCGACGTCTTGAGGGCCGTCACAACCTGGTGTGTGGTGAGATGCCCGCCCGCCGCCGCGCACCAGACGTTGATCCCCCGTGAAGGGGCGATGACCAACCAGACATCCAATTGCCCGATCGCGCGCAGAACCCGGCGGACGGTGAGATCGTAATTGCCGGTGACGAGGACAGGGCTGAAAGGCCCGGGTTTTCCGACGGCGCGAAGACCGGGTTCCGTGGGCCAGGGGAGGAGACGGAAGGCCGTTTGCAGGGCGTCGCGGAGAGAATCGGCCATCGATGCGGCGAGACGCCTCATGGCCGGCGCTCCGCAACCAGAAGGGCGAGACTTCCCAGGAGCCATCGTCTCTCCCTCAGGATACACAGACCCGCCGCCTCCAGCTCGCCCGCCAGGTCGGGGATGGGCTGCGAAATTGAACCGGCGAGGATCCATCCGAGGGCTGCCTGCGGCGCGCGCAGCATGGTGTGGATCGCCCTTCGCCACAGGCCGGGCGGCCTTACTTCATCGGCGACGGCAAGCACACCCCCCTTGCGAAGGCATCCGACGGCTGCGCGGAGGACATAACGGCGCTCGACCGCGGACATCTCGGAAAGCGAGAGGCTTGCCACGACGGCATCGAAGCTTTCCCGGGGAAGCGAATCGATTTCCGCCGCCGTTCGCTCGATGAGGGTGAGGGTTTCCGGCGGTATCCCGGCCAGGCGCACGCGCGCCTGCTCGAGCATCTCGGGATTCTGGTCGAGCGCGGTGACCTCGGCCTTGCGCGCCAGGAGGCGCGCCGTGACCGTCCCCGTTCCGCAACCGATCTCGAGCACCCGGGCAGCGGCCCGGGGGGTGGCGGCTTCCGCCAGTGCATCCTGCAGGGGATCGATGCGCCCCAGCGTAACCAGGCGCATCCCCGTGTCGTACCGGCCTGGAGAGGATTCGAGAAACCTCATGAGGGCAAGTGAGCTCATGGCGCCAGGGTTTTCCGGAAAACCTGGAGAAGGGTTTTGCGAAGGGCGGGACGATCGGGGAAGGCGCGCGGATCCACCAGATGCTGCAGGAGCAAGCCGTCGACCGCACCAATCATCGTGGCGGCTGCAAGACGCGGGTCAAGAGATCGATCGATCATGTCGCGGTGCTGCCCCTCCGTGATCAAATTCTCAAGGTCGTGCCGAATGCGCCGGAAGAACCGGCGGAAGAGCGAAGCGTCGCGCAGGCGAAGATCGAGGAGCAAGCGGCTGGCCGCCGACCAGCTCTCGAATATCTCCGTCAGCGCGAATGTAAGGCGCTCCATCCGCTCGAGGGGCGTTCCGGCGCCGCGCGCGGCCGCCGCAAACAGCGCCTCTTCGTCGCCGAGGAGCTCCCGGATCATGTCGCGCATGAGCGCCGATTTGTCGGGATAGTAATGGTAGAGGCTGGAGCGCCCCATCCCGGCCTGCCGCGCCACGTGGGCAAGTCCCGTTCCGGACACCCCGCGGCGGGCGAACACACCCCTGGCCGCGCGGCGAATGGCCCGCCTCTGCGCGTCCGAATCCACTATTTTTGGCACCGGTTTCGCCTCTCCAGTGTTTTCGACAGTATTGTCGAAAATAAGACGGATGTCAAGAGGCGACCGCCGGCGGCGGCGGTGGGGCCTCAATTGAATGGCGACATCCGCCGATGTATCTGTTAACCGGCGCTTTGGGACTTCGGCAGGGCGCCAAGCCGCTCTTGCACGGGAGGGTGACGATGGTCTCTTGTCCAGGCTTCAAAAAAGCTCGACTTGCCCTGGTGCTGTTCGGCGCCGCGCTGATCGCGATAGCAGTTCCGGGCTCCGCCCGGGCCGAGCTGTCCGCCGTGATTGCCGATGCTTCGCCCGTTCATAAAAAGGGCCCGCCCCCCTGGGCGCCGGCCCACGGTTACAGGCGCAAGCATCAGAGCGGGGTCAATTTGATCTACGACAAGGGCTTCGGTGCCTATACCGTGGACGGCCACCCCGGTTGCTGGTTCCATGACGCGAGTTTCTTCTGCCGCAGAAACTCCGGCTGGCATTCCAGTGCGAAGATCGGGGGGCCCTGGGAAGGCGTGCTCGTCAAGAATCTTCCTCCCGGACTTGCGCGCCACCACAAAGACAAGCAGAAGCGCAGGCACCTGCACAAGCATCGGAAGAATCATCCCCGTCATCCGGTCTCCGGCGAGAGGATGCCCGGCGCCCGCCCCTAATCGCGGTCTTGCCGGACAAGTGAGGGGAAGCCACCCCATTCTGGACCGAGAGTGATGATAGGCTGTAACATATTGAAATCACTCAATTAATTATTCTGGTCACAGGTGGGCACAACCTGTATACTGGCATGCAGGGGAAAAGGGGCTTTCTGTTTCTACCAAACCGCCGGTAGAAGGTAGGTCTCGATGCGGATTTTGGTATCAGGGAAAGCTGAGTTGGCGAATCATTCAAGAGGTTCACGCGGGGCGGCCGCGCTCGAGTTTGCGCTGGTGCTTCCAATTCTTCTGCTCGTCCTGGGCGGCATCGTCGATTTCGCACGCGCATACATGGAACTGCAGATGATGACCAACGCGGCCAGTGAAGGCGCGCGGATGGCCATCATCTCGACGGATCCTTCCGTGGACGATGCCAGTGTCACGGCGCTCGTGAAGAGTTTCTTCCCCGACCCGGAGAATGCCCAGGTTACGATTTCGCCCAGTATTGCCGTGGTGCCTTCGGGATCGATCGTGAGCGTGACCGTTCAGCGCGACTTCGAACAGATTTTCCTCGGCTTCTTCCAGTGGTTCGATGCAAGCCTGAGCCCTTTGCCCTCGACGCTGTCATACACCGCGTCCGGGAACCGGATGTAGCTGTTTTCCATAACCGTCTTGACTGGGGAAGGAACGAACAGAGTAGTCTAGATAGATACCCTCCCAAGGCTTCTCGGTTTACAGAGAAGTTCACGGCGCCCACGGGGGTTGGCGTTGTGTCGAGGAGGCCGCCGAGCCGCTGCAGTCGCCGGTGAGAATGGGCGTCTTGTTTGTATAGACAGGCGCCCGTGTCTGTAGCGATGGACGGCTGCCTGAGGTTTGAGGAGCGATTTACCCGAAGGGGTCTTTTGGAGGGGCAACATGAAGCAGTCCATGAGGAGCCGGCCTACTCTCAACGTAGGGGGACGGTCCCATCCGATGCGCGGCGAGCGAGGTGCGGTTGCGATCATTGTCGCGGCCGCGATGTTCGCACTCCTGGCCCTCATTCTTCTCGCGGTCCAGGTGGGGACGATCGGCACGGTCCGCGCCCTGCTCCAGGGGAGCGCCGATCAGGCGGCCCTGGCCGGGGCCCAGCAGATCGACGGCTCGGCGAGCGGATTGACGAATGCCCAAGCCGAGGCCACGAATATCCTCTCGGGCGGAAAGAACTTTCCCGACGCGCTCAATAATGGCTCGGATCTCAGCATCGCGGGTACCGCCTTCCAGACGGGGGTCTGGGATCTGACGAGGCCCGATCTCGGATTCACGCCCAGCACGGATCCCGATGTTGTTAACGCCGTTCGCGTCCGTGGACGCAAGACGGGTGCCCTGAACGGGCCGGTCGACATGTTCCTCGGGGGCGATTTTGGTCCCGATACCGTGGCGCTATCCCGTACCGGTATCGCGGCCGTTGGGCGCGCCGCCGGGCTCCCCTGCCGGCCGGAGCTTCCGATCGCCGCCTGTGAGCAGGCCCTTACCTGCGGGGAGAAGATCCGCCTCCTCCAGTCACCGAGCACCGAAGATAACGGCTCATGGACCGCATACGACCAAGGTGCCAACGCGAGCACGCTCAGGCGCATGATTAGGGATTGCAGTCTCGTTCCGAACGCGCGCGTGGGCGACTGCATCACCCTGAACAACGGTGAGGTCAACAGCGCGGGCATGGAGTTGCGCCGAAAGTTCGACGCCCATATGGAAGCGAACCCCTGTCCTTCATCGGGCGGCAACGTGCGGATCCCCGACAGGGAATTTCCCGGATGTGATCTTTGTGGTGCGAACGTGGGGAATGAAACGCTTGACATCAACGGCGATGGTGTCAAAGACGCGGATGACTGCGGTATGCCGGCTGCGATTCCCCTCATTCCCTGCGATGCAGGAATTGCGAATGTGTGCAACGGCGATTCGGACACCCTCAGCAACTTCAATCAGGTGCGCCAGATTGCCGGCTTCGTGCTGTTCGTCATCACGGAGGTGAACACGCAAGGCTCGCCGAAGTACGTCGATGGCGTTCCCCTCTGCGGGATTTCCTTTCCCGACACACCGACCGGTCCCGGTGCCTCCTGCAGCCCCACGTCGCCCGCGGCCTGCGCGACAGAGCCGATCCTGGTGAACGCGAATCTCAGGGACTGAGCTTCGGTTTCCTCCCGGGAGTGAGCCCGTCGGGGATGACCCCCGGCGGGCTTTTTTTGACGCCGCGCCGCTCCAGACCCGGCGGCAGGTGCTCAAGGGAGGAAGGGGGCTCCCGAAAATGGGCTACACTCATCGAAGGCGGGCAGGCGGCCGCGTCCCGGCGCCCTTCGCGGGCGACTTGATAGAGATCTCGCCGTGGGCAATATTGAAGCATTCAGGGGCCGGTTTTCAGAGAACGCTTGGTAACCCTTTCAGAGCGAGCGACGCCATGAGCGTTAAACCCAAGGGCGCCCCCGCGCACCGGCTTTCCGACAGGGAAGGGCGCGCGAGCCGCGATCGTCCCTGGATCTTCCGGACCTACGCGGGGCACACGAGCGCCCGCGCCTCCAACGAGCTCTACCGGGCCAATCTCGAAAAGGGTCAGACAGGACTCTCGATAGCCTTCGATCTCCCCACCCAGTGCGGCTACGACTCGGATCATCCGATCGCTCTTCCCGAAGCCGGCAAGGTCGGCGTTCCCGTCAACTCCATCGACGACTTCCATGTTCTTTTCGATCAAATCCCGATTGAGAAGCTGAACACATCCATGACCATCAACGCGACGGCTATGTGGCTTCTTGCCTTGTACGTCGGGCTGGCGCGCGAGCGCGGGGTGGATGAGTCGCTACTGCTGGGGACAACCCAGAACGACATCGTCAAGGAGTACCTCGCCCGCGGAACCTACATCTTTCCGCCCGAAGCCAGCCTGCGCATGACCGCGGAGATGTACGAGTACTGCCTCGATGAGCTGCCGAACTGGAATCCATCGAACATCTGCTCCTACCATCTGCAGGAAGCGGGGGCGACGCCCGCCCAGGAGCTGGCCTTTGCGCTGGTCACGGCGATCGGAATCCTCGATCTCATCCGCGAGCGCGGAAAGTTCGATGACGAGCAGTTCGAGCGCGCGGTGGGCCGGATCAGCTTCTTCGTGAATTCGGGCATCCGCCTCATCGAAGAGATGTGCAAGATGCGCGCCTTTACGGAGCTATGGGATGAGCTGACGGCGGAGCGGTTCGGCGTCAAGGACTCCCGCTACCGCCGGTTCCGTTACGGCGTGCAGGTGAACTCGCTTGGCCTCACAGAAAACCAGCCTGAGAACAACGCGTGGCGGATCTTGCTCGAGACCCTCGGGGTTACGCTCAGCCGGAACGCGCGCTGCCGCGCTTTGCAGCTTCCCTGCTGGAACGAAGCGCTCTCACTCCCAAGGCCCTGGGACCAGCAGTGGTCGCTTCGGCTGCAGCAGATACTGGCCTTCGAGACGGATCTGCTCGAGTACCCCGATCTGTTCGACGGGAGTCCGGTCATCCTCTCGAAGGTTGATGCTCTCAAGACAGAGGCCATGGCCGAGATCCGGAAGATTATCGACATGGGGGGCGTTCGCGCGGCGATCGAGACGGGTTACATGAAAGCCGCCCTCGTCTCTTCGATGGCGGAGCGGGTCCGCAGGATCAACACGGGTGAGATGACGGTCGTGGGGCTGAACAAGTGGACCGAGGGGATCCCCTCGCCGCTTCTTTCGGGCGATGATGGCGGGATCTTCAAGTTCGACGGCACCTCGGTGAAGGAGACGCTCCGGGATCTGCAGAAGCTCCGGAAGAGCCGCGACGAGGGGCGTGTGAGAGAAGTGCTCGATCAGTTGAAGCTGGCTGCGCGGGAGGGCCGGAATATGATGGAGCCTTCCATCGCGTGCGCCCTTGCGCGCGTCACGACGGGAGAGTGGGGCGGTGCATTGCGTGAAGTGTTCGGCGAGTACCGGCCCGCAACGGGTATCGAAGGGCAGAAGCTCGGCCTAGAAAACGATCGCGTCGTCAACATTCGCTCCCGCATCGAAAAGCTCGCCTCGAAGATGGGGCGCCGGCCCCGCATTGTCGTCGGGAAGCCCGGCCTCGACGGCCACTCCAACGGCGCGGAGATCATCGCCGTCGCGGCGAGGCACGTGGGCTTCGATGTGGTCTATTCGGGGATACGTCTCACGGCGGAGGAAATTGTCCAGTCCGCGGTGGAGGAGGGGGCCGATCTGATCGGCGCTTCCGTGCTTAGCGGCTCGCACATGGAGCTTGCCCGTCAGATTATGGACGAGCTCGCGAAGGCCGGCGCCGAGAAGCGAATCAGGGTGAGCCTCGGCGGCATCATTCCTTCGGGAGATTTCGCCGCTCTCGAGGAGATCGGGATCAGGCGGATCTTCACGCCGGCCGACTTCAAGCTGACCGAAATTATGGAGAAGCTCGTCGAGCAACTGGAAGAGTCACCCCAATGAAGAAACAGATCGAGAAAGCGCTCGCTCTCGATCGTTTTTCTGTCTCGAAGCTCATATCCGTCTTCGAGGACGCGCGTCCCGCCGCGTTGCGCAAGCGGCGCGAGGCCCTGGAGCTTCTGGAAAAGCATCCCAAGCGCCGCAGTGGCGTCATACTGGGAATCACGGGAACTCCCGGTTCCGGCAAATCGTCTCTCGTGGGCGAAGTCGGCCTCCGGATGACGGCCCTCGATCCCGACATCTCCATTTCCGTTCTTGCCGTCGATCCCTCGAGCCATAAGTCAGGGGGCGCCCTGCTGGGCGACAGGACAAGGGTGCGCTTCCCGAGCGGGAACCTGCGCCTCTTCTTCCGGAGCCAGGCCACGGCGACGGAACTGGGCGGGCTTGGCCCCGATACCTTCCACGTCTGCCGGCTGCTGCACCTGCTTTTCGATTGCGTGTTCATCGAGTCGGTCGGGATCGGCCAGAGCGAGCTGGACATACGCTACCTCTCGGATTATCTCTACCTCGTTTTGCAGCCCATGGGAGGCGACGAAATTCAGTTCATGAAGGCCGGCATCATGGAGGTGCCGGACGCGATCATTCTGAACAAGTGCGATCAAAAGGAGGCCGCCCAAAGGAGCTACCATGCCCTGAAGGGCAGCCTGACCCTTGCGAGGCCCTTTGATACGGAATCGATCGAGGTACACCAGGTGAGCGCGAAGAGTGGCCGGGGCATCGAGGATCTGGCGGCAGGGATGCTGACAAGAGTCCGGGAAACGAAGACGTCAGACATGGTCACCAAGGAGGCCTATTTCTTCGCGAAGTGGGTTCGTGACGCGTGGGGAAAGACGGGGACGGCTTTTCTGGAAGAGGAGCGGGGAGGCGCCCGGGCATGCCTCGATCGCGCGGAAAGTTTCGATGCGGCCCAGGAGGAGTTCGGCCGGGGGGTGCGAGCGTGGCTGAACGGATCCGGGAGCGGTTCCTGACGCATATTTATAACCCTTCGCGTTCCTTCCTGGTGCGCACGCCTAAGGCCGCCGTCTCCTGGAGCATCTCCGTCTCGATAATTCCATCCCGGATTCGCCATTTCCTGGCCGAGCATCATGATGATATCGTCCATCGATACAATTCCCGCGAGATGCCCCCCCTGGAAGAGATCTGAGAGCGGAAACCGGAACCCGATCGCCGCTTGTTTGAAGAAGGAGGAACGGATGGAGATTCATTGGAGGAACGGAGATGGCATTCCGGAGAAGGAGAAGGGAAAAATAGAGGGCCGGCTTCGCGCGCTTGAGGAAACCCACAAGGATCTCATCGACATTCGAATCAACATAAAACGCACCGGGCACCACCGTCACGGAGGCCAGGAGGTGGTTATCGCCTGCCAGGCGCGGAGAAAAGAGATTATTGCGAGCAGGACCCGGCCGGACGCCGCGCTGGCTCTGAACGAAGCGGTCGACGTACTCGAGCGCCAGATAGTAAAGCTGCGCGTGAAGCGTCGCGATCGCCGGACTGAACGCCCGGCGGGGCCACCCCACCTCGGCATTATCGATTCAATCAACCAGAAGGAAGGGTTCGGTTTTATTCTCATGGACGACGGAGAGAAGGTTTACTTCCACCGGAACGCTGTTCACGAAGGGCTCCACTTCGAACGCCTGGAAGAAGGGATGCGGGTTTCCCTGAACATAGAGGCGGGAGAAGAAGGCCCACAGGCCACGACGGTCGGGGACGTCCTCCCCGGCACGCGTATGCCGTGAACGCCGCAAGATCGGCGCGCAGGTACACCGGGTGATCGGAGCGGAGCACGGCACAGAAACTTACCTGCGGGTCGCGACCGACCGGAAGCGCGCAGAGGATTGGGCGCTTGCGCTCGTGGCCGAGGGGATGAAGGCGACCATCCGGCGCTCAGGGCACGGGTTTGTTCTGAGCGTCTCCCAAGAAAATGCCCAGCGGGCCGCGGCAGTGCTATCGGCCTACGACCGGGACCGGGACCGGGACCGGGACCGGCGAGAGGTGCCCGAGCCCGCGCGTGACAGTCAGGGATACCTCATTGCAGCCGCCGTGGTCCCGCTGGCGATTATTGGCATTGCGATATTGACCGGTCAGGGGGGGGCCTTGCGGGCCCTCTTCGCGCAGGGTAGCGCGAGCTCAGCCGCCATCCTGTCCGGCGAATTGTGGCGCACCGTAACGGCGCTCACGCTCCATACGGGTCCGGCCCACGTGATGATGAACGCGATTTCGATCGCGCTTTTTCTCGGGGCTGTCTGCCGCACGCTCGGGGTCGGATTCGGTTGTGCGGCAACGCTCCTCTCGGGTGCGGGGGGGAATCTTCTGAACGCCCTTTTTCATGGCGTTCCCCACCACGCGGTGGGAGCCTCGACGGCGATCTTCGGGGCGGTGGGTCTTCTGGCAGGGCTGGGGGTTGCCCGCAGGCTGCGCGGCGGCACGACGGGACGGCGCGCCTGGGTTCCAATGGCTGCCGGACTTGCCCTGCTGGCGATGCTGGGAACCACGGGAGCGCGGGTTGACCTGTGGGCACATCTGTTCGGATTACTCGTTGGCGGCGCCCTCGGTCTGCCGATCGGAATTTTTGTGCATCTGCCGCCGAACCTGCGGAGCCAGCGTCTTCTGGGTGGCTCCGCCCTCGCCGTCGTCATCCTCTCCTGGATGCTTGCAATCCGCTAGGCCCCGGATCGGTCCTCTCCCTCGGCTTTGGCTCAGCCCTTTTCCTGTTGGCCTTCCCCGGCGCCCTTCCATCCCCCCTAGAGTCTCAGAAGACGCGTGAAACCCGCGAGATCCCCGGACATCCAAGAAAAAATCTCCATCCCGAAAAAGATGCGTAACTTTCGCTCGCCTCGTGCGTAGTAAGTAGTAACAGGTAGGAGCGAGCGGGTTCCTTCTTCGAGACGAAAGATGCAAGTCCGGACGGATGAGCAGCTCATGGCCCGTTACGCCGAAGGTGATTTGCAGGCGTTTCGGCAGATCTATTCTCGCTACGAGCGCCGCCTCTATAACTATCTGCTCCGCGTTTCAGGCGAGCGTGATACGGCGGCCGAGTTGCTCCAGGACACCTTTCTGAAACTGCACCGGGAACGGAAGCGCTATCGGCCAGGTTCCCCATTACGGCCCTGGATTTACACGATGGCGACAAATCTCTGGCGGAGCGAGAGGCGAAGACGCTTGACGGGCGAACAGGCGATCGAAAGAGAGGCATCCGATCCCGCCGGCTCCCTCCCGGGGGTCGTCGACCTCTCGAAAAATCCGGAGCGCCAGTTGGTGAAAGCCAGACAACGGATGGAGATTCGGTCGGCAATTTCGGTTCTGCCGGAAGCTCAGCGAGAGACCCTTCTGCTAAGCCGTTACGAGCATCTCTCCCATGAGGAGATCGCGCAGGTTCTGGGCATCAGCGTCGGTGCCGTGAAGCAGCGCATTTTTCGAGGGCTGTCGCAGCTAAGAGAAAAGCTCTCACACTGGACGGAAAAATAGATATGGCCGGAACGATCGATTGCGAAGAGATGCAAAAACACTTTGGAGCGGCCTTGTCCCGCGAGATCAGGAGCGGTGACGCGCGCGCGCTGAAGCGTCACCTGGCGGATTGCGAGGGTTGCTCCGATCGGTATGCCCAGGCCGCTGCTGCTTGGGGTTTCATGGGACGATGGGAAGATGAAGTGCCTCCCGTCTCACTGGAAGGACGTGTCCGCGGACGAATAGCGGAAGCCATGCGGGTAGACGCGTCGGCGGATATGTCCGGGGGCATCCAGATGGGGCGGGAGGTAATTCTTCCCGTTGCGCTAGGGGTTCTCTTTGCTCTTGTCTCCGTGACGGGAACCCTCTGGAATATGGATGCGGGCGCGCACGCCCTCTCCAGGCTGGTTGTCAGCGTCGCTGCCTGGTCCGGTCTCTATGTTGGCGTCTTCATCGCCATTTTCCGCCGTGTGCGCCTCGGCGGAATTGACGTCGGCCGGCTCGCGAAACTGGCCCTCGCCGGAACCGCAGGTGCGCTCCTTTTCTTCTCCTTCTGTCCCATCTCGAGCGAAGAGCACGTTTGTCAGATGCTCCCCTTTCTGAGGCCGCTTTTCGATCTGGCCGGCGGAACGCCCGCCTATTTCATCCTCGGGGTCATGTCGGCCCTCCTGCCCGTGTATCTGCTCACCGCGATCGTCGGAAAGCGCATTGAAGCGGTGCCTGGAAAGGCGGCCATCGTTATCGCCTTCATGGTTGCCGTTCTCATCATGCCGGCGCTCGTCCTTCAAAAGGCCCCTCTTACCTTCGATATAATCGCCCTTGCCCTGGGAAGCACGGCGCTCGGTCTTTTTGCCGGCTCCTTCCTTGGAACGATGGCCGGGCTTTGGACGACGTCGCGCGTCGGTGCTACCCATGCCGCGTGAGCGAAGGCGGCGCGAGCAACCATTTTCGGACGCTTCCGGAACGCGGGCTTATCGTTCCCAGGAAGCTCGGCGGCTTCCGGGCCGCTCTGAAGATCTCCCTCCCCTCAGGTTGAATGGCGCCGGCTGCGGCTCTTCCGATGGCTTCATGCCGGAGGGCCTCTTCAGGGAACTCTACGATACCTACGCCGACCGGATGCGCCATCTCGCTTTTCGAATTACCCGTAACGAGGCTGACGCGGACGACGCAGTCCAGGATGCATTCCTGCGCGTTTACGAGAAGTACGGAACCTTCCGGCGCGAATCTTCGCTCTGGACCTGGGTCTACCGTGTAACCCAGACGAGCGCATTGATGATCCTGAAGAAGAAGAGGTCTCAAAAAAGACTTACGCTCGCTTCGATGAGCACCATGACCTGTAAATTGGAAATGACCCGGGCCCTCACGCCTGAACACGCGCTCTTTCAGTCCCGGCTGCTGGAGACACTCGACGCGGGCGTCGACCTGCTCATCCCATCGCTCCGATCACCGATGCGGGCCTATCTTCATGATGGCCTCAATCAGAAGGAGCTCTCTGAGCAACACGGGATTACCCTTCTTGCAACGAAGGCGCGCATGCACCGCGCCCGCCGGCTCCTGCGCCGGCAACTAAGGCCCCATCTTCAGCCCGAGTCCGGCGGCGACAGGCTCGCTCCCCGGCTTGCGCCGATCCGGTAAACTTTCACACTCCCTGCACTTCTTCAAATGCCACCTCGTGACGGTACCTGTGCGCTTCCCCCTGCCGCGGCGCCGGGACTGTTCCCGCGCCCGCTCCCTGCGGTAGAATGGTCACCCCAGATACCACACCTGTCAGGTAGGGGCCGTCGCTGCCGGATTCGGTGAGGGTGTCGAACCATACGGAGGGAGCATCATGGCGCTCGATGAGAAGAAGCTGCAGGAATTTGTGAACAAGGCGGTCGGAGACATGGGAGCGGCCCTTACCGCGGCGCTGGTTGTGACGGGAGACCGGCTCGGACTGTACAAGGCAATGGCGGCTGCGGGACCGCTCACAGTGGCTGGTCTGGCGGAGAAGACCGGGACGATCGAACGCTGCGTTCGGGAGTGGCTTGGCGCCCAGGCCGCTGCGGGTTACGTGATGTACGATGCATCATCCGAGCGTTACAGCATCACGGAGGAGCAGGCCGCCGCTCTTGCGGATGACGACAGCCCGGCGAACGTTATCGGCGGTTTCATCGGTATGACCGCTGCGATGAAGGCAGAGCCTAAGGTTCGCGAAGCGTTCCGGAGTGGAAAAGGGGTCGGCTGGCACGAACATGACCCCGCTCTCTTCGAGGGCACGGAGCGGTTTTTCCGGCCGGGCTACAAGGCGACTCTGGTCAGCGCGTGGATCCCGGCCCTGGAAGGGGTCGAGGAGAAGCTCAAGGCGGGGGCCCGGGTCGCGGACGTGGGATGCGGACACGGCGCGTCGACCATCATCATGGCCCAGGCGTTTCCGAACTCCACGTTCACGGGCTTCGACTACCACGCTCCCTCCGTCGAAACGGCTCAAAGAAGAGCGGAGGAGGCCGGGATTTCGGACAGGGTGCGCTTCGATCGTGCCTCGGCCCAGGATTTTCCCGGAAAATACGATCTGGTCGCTTGCTTTGACTGTCTCCATGACATGGGCGATCCGGTTGGAGCGGCGGCGCATGTCCGCGGTGCCCTCGAGGAGGACGGGACGTGGCTCATCGTGGAGCCGTTCGCGGGTGATAGCGTGGAAGAGAACCTCAATCCGGTGGGGCGCGTTTTCTATGGCGCATCCACGCTGGTTTGCACACCCGCAGCGCTCTCGCAGGAAGTCGGTCTTGCACTGGGGGCCCAGGCGGGGGAGGGACGGTTGCGCGAGGTCGTGATGAAAGGCGGGTTCACCCGTTTTCGCCGGGCTACGGAGACACCCTTCAATCTTATTCTTGAAGCCCGGCCCTGAGAAGGGCCTAGCATCCCTTGGATGAAGACCGCCTGCCGGTAGGATGAACGGTCAGAATTGGGCAGCGGCTGTTCTGCAGAAGTTGCTCCGCGGTGTTTCCCAGGAGTACACGGGTAACTCCCTTTCGGCCGTGGCTGGCGACGACCACGAGTTGGGCGCGCCAGAGTTTCGCGACGCGTGCAATTGATGTGGTCGGCGCTCCCGTCACGACCCGGTACTCGACCTTGAAGCCCCGCTTGCGGAGCCGCTCGCCGCGCTTGGCAACCTTCGTGCGAGAGAGCTGCTCATCCTCGGCGATGGTGTCCGTCGCAGCCACCCAGCCCCACTCGGCCGCGCTCGCGTAGAGCAGAGGCGTGGGATCAACCACGTGCAAAAGCAGCAGGCGCGTTTTCTTCGGATCGGCGAACGCGACGGCTGCGGTGATTGC
>CBDUXZ010000007.1:0-16182 GCA_965371325.1 uncultured bacterium
TGTCGCCCACGTTGTCGGCAATCACGCCGGGGTTGCGGGGATCGTCCTCGGGAATCCCGGCCTCCAGCTTTCCAACCAGATCGGCGCCCACGTCAGCGCTCTTGGTGTAGATCCCGCCGCCAACGCGCGCGAACAGGGCAATCGAGCTGGCTCCCATGGCGAAGCCGTTGATGTAGCTGGTCGTCTCGGGGTCGCCGCCGAAAAGCCGGTAGAGAATGCCCACGCCGAGCAGACCCAGGCTCGCCACGGCGAGCCCCATGACGGCCCCGCCGTTGAAGGCGATAAGCAGGGCTTCCGACTGCCCCTGCTCCTTGGCCGCGTTGGCCGTGCGGACGTTGGCCCTTGTCGCGGCGCCCATGCCGAACCGGCCCGCCAGGATCGAGCATATGGCGCCACCGATGAAAGCGAGGGCTGTCTGGGGGTTAATCGAAAACCCGAGAAGAGCGGCCACGATCAGAACAAAGATGGCCAGAATCTGATACTCACGCCTGAGAAATACCATGGCGCCCATGTGTATCTGATCGGCGATCTCGCGCATCCGGTCAGATCCCACCGGCGCCGCGAGAATGGCCCTGTAGATGATGAACGCCACCAACAAACCGAGTACCCCCAGTACAACAGGCGACCACCCCCAGATCTCCATTCCTAAACCTCCTTCTCTCGATTCAAAACTTGCGTCAGGGATTGAAGCGATTCATCGCCGGGATGCTCCCCTCGAAGATGATTGTTTCGAGCGCGTCCGCGGCGCGATCGAGGATCTCCGGCAACTGCCTGGCCTCCCCGGGAAGAAACGCCCGCAGAACAAAATCCTCGGGAGGAACGTTATGCAGAGGCCGCCCGACGCCGATGCGGATCCGCACGAAGTGATCGTCCCCGAGTATCTCGATGATCGAGCCGACTCCTCTCTGCCCACTGTCACCGCCGCGTTCCCGGACGCGGAGCTTTCCGAAGGGGAGATCCAGATCATCGTGCACGACGACGATGTCTCCCGTTGAGATCTCGTAGTAATCCGCCGCTTCAGCGATGGCGGATCCGGATCGGTTCATGAATGTTTGCGGTTTCAGGAGCAGGGCGGAGGCTTCATCGTCCCCTGAACGAAGAGGGCCCTGCCACAGGAGGGACTTGAATTTCCGCTTGGTGAGCTTCGCCTGGTGGCGTTCCGCCAGGTGGTCGATAACGCGGAAGCCGACGTTATGACGGGTCCCCTCGTATTTCTTCCCTGGGTTCCCCAGGCCGGCAAGTAGCTTCAAGGCGGGCGACTCGCCCTACTCATCCTTGGGCTTGGACTCGGCGGGGGGGGCTTCGCCCTCCGCAGCCGGGGCGGCTTCCTCCCCCTCGTCCGAAGGTGCAGCCTCGCCTTCCAGCGGCTCCTCGCCTTCGGCGGGCGCGGCTACTTCTTCCTCGGCCAAAGGCGCAGAGATGCTGGCAACCGCGGTCGTAAGCTCCCCGACAACCTTCACCCCCTCCGGCAGTACTATTTCGCTCACGTGTATCGACTGGCCCATCCCGAGAGCCGTGACATCGACTTCCACCATCTCGGGAATGCTCCCCGGCAGGCACTCAACCCGCAGCTCCCGAAGCCCCTGGTCGAGAATACCGCCCTCATCAATTCCCATCGCCTTGCCGACGAGCCGCACAGGCACCTCGACCATGACCGTCTCATCCATGCGGATCTCGTACAGGTCCGCATGAAGAGGGAAGCGATTCACGGGATCCACCTGGAGGTCGCGCAACATCACGACCTTGTCGGCGAGATCCGCAGCGCCGTCCACCCGAAGCTTCATCAGCGTGTTCATCCCGGCTTCCGTGTCCACGGCCTTCAGCAAGGCGTGGGGGTCTATGGCAAGCAGCACGTTCCCGACGCTCGGGCCGTACAGAACCGCCGGGATCAAACCGTTACGACGAATCTTGCGCGCGGCGCCCTTTTTCCGTTCGCCGCGCACCTGAACGCTGAGTTCTGGTCTTTCCATCGACATAATCTCCTACAAGCACCCCTGCTCCCTCCGTGGGTCACAAGAGCGAACCCGGCACGCGGCCGGTCACAGAAACAGGGAGCTGACCGAAGTCTCCGAATGAATTCGCTTGATGGCTTCGCTCAGCAGGGGAGCGATGCTCACAACCTTGATCTTCGGGCACGCGGCTGATTCGTCCCTCAGAGGAATACTGTTCGTCACGAGGAGTTCCTCTATAGCCGACTCCTCGAGCCGCTTCACCGCCGCCCCGGAAAGAACGGGGTGCGTGGCGGCCGCGTAAACGCGCTTGGCCTTCGCTGTGACAAGTGCGGCGGCACCCTTGGTGAGGGTCCCTCCCGTATCGACGATGTCGTCCACGATGACGGCCGTTTTCCCCTCAACGTCGCCGATGATGTTCATCACCTCGGACACGTTCGCTGCTTCCCGGCGTTTGTCAATTATCGCAAGGCCTACATCGAGCCGCTTGGCATGCGCCCGCGCCCTTTCCACACCACCGGCATCCGGGGCCACAATCACCACGTTGTCTTTGTAATGCCGCGTGATGTATTTGAGCATGATCGGTGTGGCGAAGAGGTTGTCGACGGGAATGTTGAAGAACCCCTGAATCTGGCCCGCGTGGAGATCCATGCAGAGCACGCGGTCGGCCCCCGCGGTCGAGATCAGATC
This sequence comes from uncultured bacterium, assembly GCA_965371325.1. Taxonomy (GTDB): domain Bacteria; phylum JAUYMQ01; class JAUYMQ01; order JAUYMQ01; family JAUYMQ01; genus CBDUXZ01. The sequence goes on from CBDUXZ010000007.1 coordinate 2,640, forward strand.
GGCCACGAGCCGGGCCGTGATCGGGGTGCGCGAGGCGAGTTTCCGGTCCTGCCGCGCGTAGCCGTAGTAGGGGAGCACCGCCGTGATCCGCTTCGCCGAGGCGCGCCTCACCGCATCGCACATAATGAGGAGTTCCATGATGTTCCTGTTGCTCGGCTGGCTCGTCGCTTGCACCAGGAAGACGTCGCACCCGCGAACGTTCTCCTGGATCTCCACCATGATCTCGCCGTCGGAGAAGGGGCGCACCTCGATCTTTCCCAGGGGCACGCCCAGGTTCTCGCAGATCTCCTGGGCGAGGAGCGGGTTCGCATTGCCCGAGAAAACCCTCATCGTCTCGGCCATGACAACATTCCCCGGGGGTGATTTGAAACGGTGAGCTGGCGATTGCTTTAACTGGCTGGGGCGGCAGGATTCGAACCTGCGAATGCGGGATCCAAAGTCCCGTGCCTTGCCAGCTTGGCGACGCCCCAGTAATCCCTGGAAGCTCACGACGTCCGGCTCAAGCCGGCTGGACGTTCCTGGCCATGAAAATCTGCCAGTTCGACGCGAGCCTCAGCGCCTCGAAGGCACGCCGCGCGCCGGACGCCTCCCGGAACACCCCAAAGACCGTGGGGCCGCTTCCTGAAACCAGCGCACTCACGGCCCCAAGCCCGACAAGGCGCTCCTTCAACCGGTGAAGCACGGGATACCGAGGCAGGGTGACCGCCTCTAGGTCATTGCGCAGGGAGGCGCCTAAGTTGCTCCAATTCCTTGAAATCGGGGGTACTTTAGGGTGTGGGGGCGGGGTTGTCAACGCCCCTCTGAGGCGTCCGTAGGCCCACGCGGTGCTGACCTCGAAGCCCGGATTCACGAGGACAAACCAGGTTTCCGGCATTGGCGGGAGCGCCATCAGCTGCTCGCCGATCCCCCACGCGAACGCCGGGCGGCCGCCAAGGAAGAAGGGGACATCCGCCCCGAGGGAGAGGGCCAGCCGCGAGAGCGCGCCTTTTCCCAGGGGCTTCCCCGTGAGGGCGTTCAGGGCCGTGAGGACCGCCGCGGCATTCGAGCTGCCTCCGCCCAGCCCCGCGCCAAGGGGGATCACCTTCCCGAGGCCGATCCGCACCCCTTTCTTCAGCCCTGCTTTCTGCATGAAGCGCGAGGCCCCCCGGACGGCGAGGTTTCCCGCATCCTTCGGAAGAGCATCGGCGTTCGAGGCGAGTGTAATACCCCGCCCCCCGAGCGACACTTCCACAACGTCGCCAAGGGAGATCGGAACCATCACCGTTTCTATTTCATGGTAGCCATCGGGGCGTCTCCCGAGAACCCGCAGCGACAGGTTCACCTTCGCCGGCGCGAAGAGCTGCACCCCATTCGGCGTCTTCATTCGTCCTCCCGCCTGCCGTCCGGGCCGCCACGAAACCGGAACAACGGGCCCCGGCGTCGTTCTGCTCTCAGACTGTACGTCTCACGCCACCTTTCGGAAGACGATATTCTCGCCATCCGCATCGACCTCGACCGTGTCTCCCTCCACGTAACCGCCGCGAAGGATCTCGAGCGCGAGCGGATCCTGGATCAGGCGCTGGATGGTGCGCTTCAGGGGCCGCGCGCCATAGGCGGGGTCATACCCCTCCCGGGCAATCAACGCCTTGCCTGCATTGGTCAACCGAAGCCCGATTTTCCGATCCTCGAGGAGCTTCCCGAGCACGCGGATCTGGATATCCACGATGCGCGCGATCTGCTCCTCATCCAATTTGTGGAAAATGATCGTCTCGTCTATGCGGTTCAGGAACTCTGGCCGGAAGGTCGCCCGCAACGCATCGGTGATGCGCCGGTCGATCTCCGCTTCGTCCTTCGGGTCGAGATCCACAAGGAGCTGTCCGCCCACGTTCGACGTCATGATGATGGCTGCGTTCCGGAAATCTACCGTCCGTCCGTGGCCGTCGGTAAGCCTGCCGTCGTCGAGAACCTGCAGGAGAACGTTGAAGACGTCGGCGTGCGCTTTCTCGATCTCGTCGAAGAGGATCACGCAGTAGGGCCTGCGCCGCACCGCTTCGGTAAGCGCACCCCCCTCCTCGTAGCCCACGTACCCCGGCGGCGCACCAATGAGCCGGCTGACCGTGTGCTTCTCCATGTACTCGCTCATGTCGATGCGGACGATGGCCTGCTCGTCGTCGAACAGGAACTCAGCCAGAGCCCTGGCCGTCTCGGTCTTTCCGACGCCCGTTGGGCCGAGGAAGATGAAGCTTCCGATCGGGCGGTGGGGATCTCCCAGGCCGGCGCGGGCTCGCCGGATAGCATTGGCCACCAGCTGAAGGGCCTCATCCTGACCGACAACGCGCTGCCTCAGGCGGTCTTCCATCGAGAGGAGCTTGTCCACCTCCCCTTCCAACATCTTCGTGACCGGAATCCCCGTCCATTTGGCGACCACGACCGCCACGTCCTCGGCGTCGACCTCCTCCTTGAGCATGCGCTGCGACTTCTGGAGCTCCGCCAGCGCCGCCGACTCCTCCTTGAGGCGATTGTCGAGCTCGACAAGGGTCCCGTACTTGAGTTCCGCCGCCTCCCCGAGATTACCCGCCCGCTCCGCGGCCCTCTCCTGGATCTGAAGCTGTTCCATCTCCTCCTTGATTCGGCGCACGCGGTCAATCGCCTCCTTCTCCTTCGTCCAGTGCGCTTTCATGCGGGAAGAGTCTTCCTTCAGGTCGGCGAGCTCCTGCTCAAGCCTGTCCAGACGCTCCCGGCTCCTCTTGTCCTTCTCCTTCTTCAGCGCCTCGCGTTCTATTTCGAGCTGCATGATCTTGCGATCGACCACGTCGATCTCCGTCGGAAGGGAATCGATCTCGATGCGCAGCCGGCTACCTGACTCGTCTATGAGATCAATCGCCTTGTCGGGGAGGAACCGATCGGAGATGTAGCGGTTTGAGAGGGTCGCGGCGGCCACGATGGCCGAATCGGTGATCTTCACGCCGTGGTGAACCTCGTACTTCTCCTTGAGGCCCCGGAGAATGCCTATCGTGTCCTCCACCGAAGGTTCACCCACGTATACCTGCTGGAACCGGCGCTCCAGCGCGGCGTCCTTCTCGACGTGCTTGCGGTACTCGTCAAGGGTGGTGGCGCCCACACAGCGAAGCTCCCCGCGCGCAAGCATGGGCTTCAGCATGTTGGAGGCGTCGATCGCCCCCTCGGCGGCGCCCGCGCCCACAAGCGTGTGAAGCTCGTCGATGAAGAGAATGACAGCGCCGTCCGACTCCGTGATCTCCTTTAGAACCGCCTTCAGCCGGTCTTCGAACTCACCGCGAAATTTTGCGCCCGCGATGAGCGCGCCGAGATCAAGTCCCACGATGCGCTTTTTCTTGAGCGTTACCGGGACGTCGCCGTTCACGATGCGCTGCGCGAGACCCTCGACGATGGCGGTCTTCCCGACTCCTGGCTCACCGATGAGGACGGGGTTGTTCTTGGTCCTGCGTGAAAGCACCTGGACGACCCGGCGGATTTCATCATCCCGGCCGATGACCGGATCGAGCTTCCCGGCTCTGGCCAGCTCGGTCAGATCGCGGCCGTAGCGCTCGAGGGCCTGGTACTTCTCTTCGGGATTGGCATCGGTCACGCGCTGATTTCCCCGGATCTCCCTGAGCGTGCGCATGAGGGAATCGCGCGTAACTCCCGCGGCCTTGAGAATTTCCGCGGAAGCGCTCCCCTTCTCCGTGGCGATGGCGATGAGAAGATGCTCGACGCTGACGTACTCGTCCTTGAAATCATCCGCCTCCTTGAAGGCGGCGTTGAGCACGGCGTTCAGCCGGCGCCCCACGAATATCTCGCCCGCCCCCGATACGCGGGGAACTTTGTCGATCGCGGCCTCGAGATCTTTCTCGATGCTCTTTCGACCGGCCCCGAGTTTGGCGAGCACGCCCGGGACGAGTCCTTCGGGCTCGGAGAGGAGCGCCTTGAGAAGATGCTCCGGCTCGATCTGCTGATGCGCGTGGCGGGACGCGACCTGCTGGGCCCCGTCGAGAGCCTCGCGAGACTTGAGAGTCAGTTTGTCCAGGCGCATGGAAACAGCTCCTCGAGATGTGAATTCAACCGGCCGGCCGGGGGTAGATCGCCAGGGCAGGCCGGGATTGGTGCAGCGGTCTTTAACCTGCGCACTGTTCGAGGGAAGGTCAAGCGGGACAGCGCTTTTCCTTCCGGGATGGGGGGTTGGGCGCGAACGCCCCCCCCGTGGGGCGAGAGAGCGAGAAGGTAAACAGGCTAGAGGCGACCGGAGGCTTTCAGATAGCGCATGCGAAGGTCATAGAGGACGGCTTCGAGGGTCTTTTTCTCGTCCTCGTTGAGGTTCCCCTGGGTTTTCTGCTCGAGGAGTCCGAGGAGATCAATCGTTTGCTGCGCCGCCACGAGATTTTTCCCTTTCTCCTTGGTGAAAGGGTCGGGAATTTCGCCCAGCTGTACGAGCGCACTGGTCGAGAGGGAGATGAGGAACGTGGTGAACGTGATCGGGGGAGGTGACTCCTGCGCCTCCTGCTCGCCACCCGGAGGGGATTTCTTCTCTTTCTTTTCGTCCGAAGCGGACTCGTCCCCAGCGGCTGCCGGCGCCTTCGCATCGGCGTCCTTCCCGGTGGGCGTGTCTTTGGGCTGGCCACGGCGGTCGGTAACTGTGAAACCTCTGGAAGAGGGTTCTTCCTGTGCCTGCCCGCTTTTCTCGTCTTGCTCGGCGGTCATGCGAAACTCCCCGGGACTAGGCGCCATCCTCCTTGTTTTCAACCGGCTCTTGATCGTCCACGGTTGCCGTGGGTTCCCCTCCTTCAGGGAGCGGCACCGACGCATCTTCCGTGGGCGCGGCCTCAGCGGGAGAGGCGGGAGCTTCCGTTTCCCCCCCCATAGCCGGAGTCGCCGGGTCGCCTTCATCCGGCGCCCCGGTGGCCTCGCTGATCCCCTGGGAAGCGGCCGGCGCGACTTTCGTCTCTTCCTCGAGGTCCAGAGGTTCAGAGTCAGCGGCACGGTCGGGAAGCGTGTTTATGAAATTGTCGAACTCTTCCTGCGTAAGATAATCCTTACCGATCGATCGGCGCACGATGCGCTTGTCGTAGTGGATAAGAGACTTGTCCATGCACTGTTCCCCTGTGCTGTTCCGCACAAAAAGCAAACAAAATCAAATCGTTAGGCTGCGCAAGGTAGACCCTGGCGATCTGCCTGTCAAGGGCGCCCCCTCCCTTGACACCGTCCCGATCACCATCCTAAATTACGCGGGTCTTTTCGAATGCCACGGTGCTCCCCTTTGCGCAAACACACAGGATGCGGTTCGATGCGGCGTAACCCACTGCCCGCCTACGCGGGGTTCTGGTTACTCATCGCGGTGGCGGTGTTCGCGGGCGCTTGCTCTCACAAAGAGCCCTCGAAGATCGATCGCCTGCTCACGGCGGAAGAACTCTACGAGTTTGGCAAGGAACGGCTCAAGCCCCACCGCGTATTCATCTTCTTCGAGACGGTGGACACGGACGAGGCGATCGCGACTTTCCAGCAGATCATCGACAACTTCCCGAGCTCCGAATACTCCCTTCAGGCCGAGTTGATGATTGGCCAGGCCTTTTACGATGCCGGCCGGTATGAGGAAGCCTTGATCTACTACGAGGATTTTATCAGAGCCCACCCAAGCCACGGTAGCGTGCCCCAGGCCATTTATCAGTCCGGCATGTGCAAGCATAACCGGGTTCCTGTCAAGGATCGGGATCAGACGCCCACGAAAGAGGCTGCGGGGTTCTTCGAGCTCCTGATCAACAAGTTCCCCCATAATCCCTTCGCTGAAAAGGCCGAGGAAAGGCTCCGCGAATGCAAATGGCGTCTTGCGGAGCATGATTACGCCGTGGCGGAATTCTATATGAAGCGGGAGGACTACCACGGCGCACTCAACCGTTGCAGCGCCATTCTGGCCAACTACCCCGGCGCCGGCGCCGATGCGAGTGCCCTTCTGTGCGTGGGTGTCGCGAGCTATCATCTCGACGAGCGGGAGCGCGCGCGAGACGCTTTCGAGCGTCTGGTGGAGGAGTATCCCTCCGACCCGAAGGCGGATCAGGCGCGAGGCTATCTTGCGCGTCTCGATACGATGCTGGACGGCCGGAACGACTCTGAAAGCTATGGGGAGTTCGATGAGGGGGAGGCCGCGGGGTCATTCGGTTCGGACTACTGAGCAGGCCAGGTTCGGCTAGCCCTTGCCTGTTTCCCGGATGAGCGCCGCGGCCTGTTCCAAAACCGCCGGCAGGGCCTCGGGCCTGGAACCGCCCGCTTCCGCCCGATCGCGCCTTCCGCCGCCGCGGCCACCGAGGGGTTGGGCCAGCACCTTGACCAGATTCCCCGCGTGAAAGCGCTTGTCCAAATCACCACTCACGGTCACCAGCAGCGACGCTTTTCCGGATCGTCTGGACCCCAGAACGATCACACCTGAGGGGAGTTTCTGGCGCACCTTGTCTCCGATCTCGCGGAGCGCCTTTTGATCGGTGGCGCTAACCTCTGCGATGATCGCCTTGACGCCGCCCGCTTCGATCGCCTGATCGACGAGGGCGCCGGCCTCTTCCTGGGCCTTCCGGCCTTTCGCCGCTTCCACCCCGGCCTGCGCCTCACGAAGAGATTCGAGTGTGCGGGTGACCTTTTCAACCACCTCCCCTGGCGACGCCTTCAAAAGATCGCCGAGTTCCGTGAGGCGCGCCTGGGTATCGCGAACGAACGCATCCGCTCCCTCCCCCGTCACGGCTTCCACGCGGCGCGTGTCCGCGGCTATCCCGCCCTCGCTCACAATCTTGAAGAAGCCGAGCTCTCCGGTCCGCGCCACATGCGTGCCACCGCAAAGCTCCAGGCTGAAGTCGCCCATCTCCACCAGGCGCACCCGCTCGGGATACTTGTCACCGAAGAAGGCGAGCGCGCCGCGCTCGATCGCCTCCCGGTAGGGAAGCTCGAAGTTGGACACGCTCAGATTTCTCCGGATCTGATCGTTCACGAGCGCCTCGACCTGGCGGAACTCCTCACGGGTCATCGGGGCAAAATGCGCGAAATCAAAACGGAGCCTGTCCGGCGCAACAAGTGATCCGGCCTGTCTTACGTGATCTCCGAGAATCTCGCGGAGTGCCGCGTGGAACAGGTGCGTTCCGCTGTGGTTCAGCATTGTCGCGGTCCGCTTCTCGGCCTCGACCACGAGGTTCACTTCATCGCCCGCCGCGAGGCTTCCGCGCTTTACCCGGGCGTGATGAATCGTCACGCCGGGCACGGGGTGGGTCGTGTTCACGATTTCCGCATCGCCCTCCTCGCTGAAGATGACCCCCCTGTCGCCCACCTGGCCACCCCCCTCCCCGTAGAAGGGAGTTTCAGCGGTAACAATTCCGACCTTGTCCCCCTCGCGGGCCACCGGACACTTTTCCAGGCCGCCCTTCTTCTCGACAAGAAGAGCCTTGATGCGGCTGGTCATCGAAAGATGATCGTAACCGCAGAACTCGGAGCTAAGATGTCCGTCGCGTGTGAAGATGGCGGGAGGCGACTTCTCACGGGATCCCTTCCAGGCCTTGCGAGCTCGATCACGCTGCGCCTCCATCGCGCGGATGAAACCCTCGCCATCCACCGATATCCCCTTGTCCCGAGCTATATCCTCGGTCAGGTCGACCGGAAAACCGTAGGTATCGTAGAGCTTGAAGGCCACTTCTCCCGGAACCGTTTTGTCTCCAGCACTGTCGAGCTTCGCGAGCTCCTCCTCGAGGATCTTGAGGCCCTTCTCAAGCGTAACGAGAAACCGTTCTTCTTCGCCCTTCGTGACCCGTGACACGAAGCTTGCCCGATCCACCAGTTCCGGGTAGGCGGAACGCATGATCCGGACGACCACTTCCGTGGCCCTGAAAAGGACCGGCTCCTTTATTCCCAGGAACTGGGCGTGCCGGCTCGCCCGCCTAAGGATGCGCCGGAGCACATAGCCACGCCCCTCGTTGGAAGGGCTCACACCGTCGGCCAGAAGAAACGTAATTGCGCGCGCATGATCCGCCATCACACGCATCGAGATGTCCCGTTGCTCCGCCTCGCCGTAGCGATGCCCTGAGGTTTCCTGCACAAATTCGATGATTGGAACAAAGAGATCCGTGTCGAAGTTCGTATCCACTCCCTGCAGAATCGCCGCGAGACGCTCCAGTCCCATCCCCGTGTCGATGCTCGGTTTCGGTAGCTTACTCTGATTGCCCGAGGAGTCGCGGTTGTACTGCATGAAAACCAGATTCCAGATCTCCATGAAGCGGTCCGGATCGGAGAGCAGCCCCCCGGCACTCCCGCGATCGCCCGGTCGATCGAGCGCGTAGTGAATCTCCGAGCAGGGGCCGCAGGGACCCGTATCTCCCATCGACCAGAAATTATCGGCTTCATCCATCCGGACGATGCGATCCGCCGGCACGCCAATTCGTTCGCCCCAGATTCGCGCTGCCTCGTCATCCTCGCGAAAGAGGGTGATCCAGAGACGTTCGGCGTCGATGCCCAGGGTCTGCGTCAGGAATTCCCAGCCATAGGTAATCGCCTCTTCCTTGAAATAGTCCCCGAAGGAAAAGTTTCCCAGCATTTCGAAGAAGGTGTGATGGCGGGGTGTTCTTCCGACGTTCTCGAGATCGTTGTGCTTGCCTGAGACACGGAGACATTTTTGGGAGCTGGCGGCGCGTTCGTATCCACGGGTCTCTTCGCCGGTGAAGACCCGTTTGAAGGGAACCATGCCGGCGTTTGTGAAAAGGAGGGTCGGATCGTGATGCGGAATCAATGATGCGCTTGCCACAACCACATGGCCATGGCCGCGAAAGAAGTCAAGAAACCGTGAACGGACCTCCGAGCCCTTCATGGGCGAAACATACCCCAGTCCCGGAGAGTGCGGCAAGAGGAGTCACAACGAGCGACCAACGGGAAGCGCCGGCCCTGCCGGGGCCGGCGCGAGCGATCATCTGAAGACCCGGGCTAGAAGCGCTCGATCGCGAGGTCGTCGTCTTTCTCTACCTTCTCCTTTTCCTCATCCCCTGCGAGATCGAGATCCGCCTCGTCCTTCTCGAAGTCGTCCCAGGTAGAATCGCTCGTGCCTGAAATACCCCTGAATCGAAGCGCGAAGTCATCGGGGTTCGACACATAGCGGAGCGCCTCGTCGTAGGAGACAAGCCCCTGCTTCACAAGCTGCATCAGCGACTGATCGAAGGTCTGCATCCCATAGGTGGTGAAACCCTTCATGATGGCGTCGGGGATTTCCTTGGTACGTTCCTTGTCCATGATGCATTCGCGGATACGTGCGGTCGAAACGAGGAGCTCCAGCGCCGGAACACGCCCGCGCCCATCGGCCCGCGGCACCAGGCGCTGGGAGATGATCCCCTTGATGATGGAGGCAAGCTGCAACCGAACCTGCTTCTGCTGGTAGGGCGGAAAGACAGAAACGATACGCGTGATCGTCTCGGTGGCGTCGATCGTGTGAAGCGTGCTCATCACGAGGTGCCCGGTTTCAGCCGCGGTCAGCGCGGTTTCGATGGTTTCGAAGTCGCGCATCTCGCCGACCAGGATTACGTCGGGATCCTGTCGCAGCGCCGACCGGAGGGCGCCCGCGAAGGATCGGGTATCGACCCCGATCTCCCGCTGGTTCACGATCGATTTTTTGTCTCTGATCAGGAATTCGATCGGGTCCTCGATCGTGATGATATGCGACGTCTTGTTGGTGTTGATGTGATCGATCATGGCGGCAAGCGTGGTTGACTTTCCGCTTCCCGTGGTCCCGGTGACCAGGATGAGGCCCCGGTTTTCCATGGCGACGCGTTCGATCACCTTGGGGAGGTTCAGTTGCTCGATCGTCTGAATTCCAAAGGGAATGACGCGAAAAACGATGCCGATGGTGCCGCGCTGCTGGAACACGTTCACGCGGAAGCGGCCGAGGCCGGGAACACCGTAGGCCAAGTCGACTTCGTTGGTCTCTTCGAAGCGACCCCGCTGATAGTTGTTCATGATCGAGGAGGCCATGCGGTTGATGTCCTCGGGCATGAGACGGGGAGCTTTCTTGTAGGGCACGAGGGTGCCATCGACGCGGAACATGGGGGGGAGACCCGCCTTGACGTGGATGTCGGATGCACCTCCCTTCACAGCAACCTTGAGAATATCGTTCAGATCCATGAAAACTCCCCACTCCGCATCCCCACGGCGATCCCGGCCGGATCGCCGTGGCTATGCACGGAGCGCTATTTGCCGCGTTCCCGGGGTTCCTTCTTGCTCTGCGCGGCAGCTTCAGACGCGTTGGCCTCACCGGCCGGCTTTTGTTTCTTGATCCCGTGGTGCTGGTAAATCCTCTCCGTGAGATCCGTCATGATCTCGGGATGCTCCGTCAGGAAAGACTTCACGTTCTCGCGCCCCTGGCCGATCCGCTCGCCTCCAAAGGAGTACCAGGCGCCGCTCTTCTCTATGAAACCCAGCTCCGATCCCAGATCGACGATCTCCCCCGCCCGCGAGATCCCCCCGCCGTAGATGATGTCGAACTCGCTCATCTTGAAGGGCGGGGCCATCTTGTTCTTGACGACTTTCACACGGGTTCGGCTGCCCATGACGTCCTGCCCGTCCTTGATGGCGCCAATTCGACGGATGTCCATCCGGATCGATGAGTAGAACTTGAGCGCGTTTCCGCCCGTGGTGGTCTCCGGATTTCCGAACATGACACCGATTTTCATGCGAATCTGGTTGATGAAGATGACCGTTGTTTTCGACCTCGAGATCGATCCGGTCAGCTTCCGCAGCGCCTGAGACATGAGGCGCGCCTGAAGCCCCATGTGTGCGTCGCCCATCTGCCCTTCGATCTCCGCCTGCGGCACCAGCGCGGCCACAGAGTCGATCACGAGGACGTCGATAGCCCCCGAGCGAACCAGCATCTCGGTGATTTCGAGCGCCTGTTCGCCCGTGTCGGGCTGGCTGATGAGCAGATCGTCGGAGCGAACGCCCAGCAGCTTGGCGTAACTCACATCGAGGGCGTGCTCTGCGTCGACGAAGGCCGCAACGCCACCGCACCGCTGCGCTTCCGCGACGATGTGAAGCGCCAGCGTGGTCTTTCCCGACGACTCCGGCCCATAGATCTCCACCACGCGTCCCCTGGGCACACCGCCGATCCCGAGGGCGATGTCGAGGCCGATGCTTCCGGTTCCGATAACCTCGACGTCCGGGATGACGACGTCGCTTCCCAGGCGCATGATCGCCCCTTTGCCGAACTGCTTCTCGATCGAGGCAACCGCCAGGTCGATGGCTTTTCGCCTGTTTGTTTCGAGTGACATACTCTCCTCCTCCTGCTGCGGTCAGGGGGATGTAGGGTTGATATCGTCCTCTTTGCCGCCCTTCTTGAGCCCACGGACCGGCCGCGTTCAAGACCCGCGCCCGGGTCCCCGATGGGGGCAAAGGGACGATGGATATGAGGCTGCAAGGCACAAGCCCCGGCCTGTTTCCTGCGGTTCAGCGCCCCTCCCGGACAGCTGCCGGGCCGGGTTCCCGGCCCAGCTTCACCCGCGCGAGGGGGGTGTATACGGCGCCGCCCGGGGAGAGCCGGCTCTCGATGAGAACCATCTCCCGAACGGTGAAACGTCCGAGCGCGCCCGGGTCCGAGCGCGTGAGGAGGGCCTGTAGATCTTCGCCCGCCCGTTGTCGAGAGACGGTCTGGGCGGAGGACTTTCCTGATCGTCCTCGCACCATCTTAACCCGACCCAGTGTCAAGTGCGGAGAAAACCTGCGCGACTCCCTCGAAAATCCCGCTTTCGCGGCTGCTCCATCCACCTTCGCGGCCAGATCTTCGAGTGACCCGGCCCCCTCGCTAACGCCCACCCAGATTATCCGTGGTCGCCGGGGCGTCGGGAAGGCCCCCAGGCCGCCGAGGGCGATCTCGAAGGGGGAGAGCTTCATCGCCTTGTGGGCAAGGGAAGCCAACAGGCGCTCGGCCTGGGAGGGACGCGTGCTTCCCAAGAACTTCAGCGTCAGGTGGAGGTTTCCGGGCTTCACCCAGGAGACGTGGCGCGCCTCGCCCCTGAGAGTCGCAAGGAGACGGGTGCATCGGCTTCGGACCTCGTCCGGCAAGGCGATCGCCACAAACCCACGGAACCCCTCCTCGCGCATCGGCGCTTTCCACTCCTTCACCCCGGGATTAGGCCGCCCGAGAGGGGGGACAGACCGGTTGGGCGAGGTCCTCAGCGAAACCGCCCCGTCCATTTCAGCCCGAGGAGATGCATGCGAATCATGTTGAGCGCGATGGCGGCGCTCCAGTTCTTGATGCGTTCCCTGTCGCCGAAGAACTGTAGCCGGTGCCCCTCTGTCCCCTCAGCGCTCGAGAGCGCAATGTACACCAGGCCCACCGGTTTCTCCTCTGTGCCCCCGCTGGGCCCCGCGACGCCCGTAATCCCCACCCCGATATCCACCTTCGTCAATTCTCGAACGCCCCGGGCCATCGCTACGGCGACCGCCTCGCTTACCGCACCGTTTGCGCGAATGAGATCGGCCGGAACGCCCAGGTTCTCCGTCTTGGCGAGATCCGAGTAGGTGACCATGCCGCGCTCAAAATAGCCCGAACTCCCCGGAACATTGGTGAGGCGATGCGCCAGGAGGCCTCCCGAACAAGACTCCGCCGCTGCTATCCGCAGGCCCCGATCGGCAAGGAGCTCACCCACGATCGCCTCGATGCGGCGATCACTCTCTCCAATGACGAGCTCGCCCAGGCGTGCCTCCACCTCGGCGCGAACCCGCTTCAGGCGATCCTCGGCCTCTGAGGAATCTGATCCCTCCGCCACGATGCGAACCAGGTTCTCCGGAAAGTCAGCGCGGAACCCGATGCTCGTACCAGGCGTGCCTGTCGTCACGTCGGAGAGCTGCTCGTCAAGTCGCGATTCACCTATCCCAAAAACACGCAGGAGGACCGCAGCCCTGTGCGAACCCGCGGGGAGCAGGCCATCGAGGAAGGGGAGAATCTCTTCATCGATCATCCGCTTCATCTCCCGTGGCACGCCCGGCAGGAAAAAGAAGTGTCCGTCTCCCCGCCCCATGCGAAAACCGGGCGCCGTTCCGAGGGGGTTTGGCAGAACGACAGCGCCCTCCGGGAACAACGCCTGGTTTCGGTTGTTCTCGCTCATCGGATAGCGCACGCGCTCGAAAAAGGCGCGGATGCCCGCCAGGACCTCCTCGTCGAGATGCCGCTCCACCCCGAAGAAGCGCGCCGCACACGCGCTCGTGATGTCGTCGCGCGTTGGTCCGAGCCCCCCCGTGACGATGACGATGCGCGCCCGCTTTTCCGCTTCGCCGAAGGCCTCCAGAATCTCGGCCTCGTCATCCGCAACGACGGAATGCCGGACGACGCGCCAGCCCGTGTCGCCCAGACGCGTGGCGATGAAGCCGGCGTTGGCGTTCACGATCTCGCCGTTCAGGACTTCATTTCCGATGGCGATGATCTCCGCCGCAAGCGCTTCCATGGGGTGGTCCGATCAGCCGGGGGACAGAAACAGCGCAACTATCCGGAGAGCAACGTTCGCGTAGATGCCCGCCGCCACATCGTCCAGCACGACGCCGTAGCCAC
>CBDUXZ010000008.1:0-14657 GCA_965371325.1 uncultured bacterium
TCAGTTCCTGGCCCTCGAGGTGGCGCACCAAACGCTTCTGGACGCCGGCATCCCCGATCTACCCCTGAACAGGGAGCGGACCGAGGTGATTCTGGGTCGCGGCACATTTGTCAACCGCGGAACGATCACGAACTTGCTGCACAACATATCGCTCCACCAGTTCATTCGCGTTCTGGCGCAGCTGCACCCCGAGCATACCGACGAGGAACTGGAGGCCGTTCGTGAAATGCTCAAGTCGAACCTGCCTCCCATCAACGCCGAGACCGCCGGAGGTTCGGCGCCAAGCCTGGTCTCCGGACGCGTGGCGAATCGCTTCGATCTCAAAGGACTGAACTGCACCCTCGATGCGGCCTGCGCGTCTTCTCTCGTCGCCATCGAGCACGCCATGAACGATCTCCGGGAGGGGCGCTGTGACGCGGCACTCGTGGGAGGCGTCCAGGTTTCCACAAGTGCGCCCATTCACAACATGTTCGCCAAGATGGGAGCCCTCTCGCGTCTTCCCCACCTTCGCCCCTTCGACAAGGACGCGGACGGGACGATGCTGGGCGAGGGCGCGGGAATGATGCTTCTCAAACGACATGCCGACGCCGAGCGCGACGGGCACCGGATCTATGCCCTCGTCCGTGCAGTCGGCATCTCCAGCGACGGTCGCGCCAAGGCTGTTCTCACGCCCCGGGTAGAGGGAGAGGAGCTGGCCGTCAGGCGCGCATACGAGGCCGCGGGGATTGAACCGGCGACGGTGGGATTGATTGAGGCTCACGGCACGGCGATGCCGGTGGGGGACGAAACAGAGATCAAGGCGCTCCACCGCGTCTTCGGCGACCGCCAGGGATCGGCGACCGTGGCCCTCGGCTCGGTGAAGTCGATGATCAGCCATCTGCTGCCGGCTTCGGGCATTGCGGGCGCGATCAAGGCGGCCCTCGCGCTCTACCACAAGGTTCTTCCGCCGACGATCGCCTGTGAAAATCCGAATCCGAAGCTCGAGATCGAGAAGACCCCCTTCTATCTCAACACCGAAACGCGCCCCTGGATACACGCGGGCCCGAACCCGCGGCGCGCCGCCGTCAACGCCTTCGGCTTTGGCGGCATCAACGCCCACGCCGTGCTCGAGGAGCACCCCGTACCCAACGAGGACCTGACGGCGAGCCTCCACCGGCGCTGGGACACCGAGCTGGTGGTCATACGGGGTGAACAGAGGAACGAGATCCACGCGAGGGGACGGCGGCTTCTCGGGTTTCTGGAACGGTTCCCCGACGTGACCCTGAAGGACGTCGCCTACACGATGAATCAGGAGCTTTCGAACCCGGGCTTGCGGCTTGCGATCGTGGCCTCCGACACCGGTGATCTGACACGCAAGCTCGGCCATGCGCTCGATAGGCTCGCGGACCCCGGCTGCAAACGCATCAAGGAGCGGAGCGGCATCTTCTTCTTCGAGGAGCCTCTGCACCCCGGGGGGCGGATAGCACTCCTCTTTCCGGGAGAGGGATCCCAGTATCCGGGCATGCTGGGTGATCTGTGCTTCCACTTTCCGTTGGTCCGCTCCCGGTTTGATCTCATGGAGCGAGCGTTCCGGAACCATCCCCGAGGTTACACGCCCGCCCAGTTCATCTTCCCGCCCCCAGCGGTCGGGCAAACCGTCGATTCCGAACAGCAGGAACGGCTGCTCTGGCAGATGGACGGCGCCGTCGAGTCGGTCTTCGTGGCGGATCTCGCGCTCGCGGCCCTCCTCAGGAGCCTTGGCCTCAAGGCGGACATCGCGGCCGGGCACAGCGCCGGTGAATACAGCGCGCTCGTTCTCACGGGTGCCACCCGCGTGGACAGCGACGCGTCGCTTGTTCGCATGATCCTGGACGTGAACAGCGTCTACCAGCGCCTCCAGGAGACGCAGAGCATTCCCGCCGTGGTGCTCATCGCGGTCGGTGGCGCCGATGCCGGGCTTCTGGAAGAGCTTACCCGCCTCCACGCGGGGAAACTCTTCGTCGCCATGGACAATTGCCACTACCAGGTGGTACTCAGCGCCGCACCCGAGATCGCCGAGGGTGTCGTGGCCCGGCTCAAGGCCGACGGTGCACTCTGCAACACGCTTCCCTTCGACCGTCCCTATCACACGCCGCTCTTCGAGCCAGCCTACCGCTTCCTGGTCGAATCCTTCCCGCCGATCAGCCAGCCCAGGCCGGAGATCCAACTCTGGTCCTGTGCAACAGCGGCCCCCTACCCCGAAGGTCTCGAGGAGGCAAGACGGATAGCGCTCGAGCAGTGGATCAGGCCGGTGCGATTCCGCGACACGGTGGAAGCGATGTACGACGCCGGCGTGCGCATCTTCGTCGAGGCGGGGCCCCGGGGGAACCTCACCTCCTTCGTGAACAACGTGCTCCGAAAGCGCCCCTACCTGGCGACGGCGACCAACCTCCCCGGCCGATCGGGGATCAACCAGCTCCACCAGGCGCTGGCGCTTCTGGTGGCCCAGGGCGTTCCGCTCACCCTCGACCCCCTCTACGCGCGCCGCGCCCCCGAGCGTCTTGACCTCGAACGGCGGGAAAAGCCTGGCCCCACGCGAAGGGGGGCCATGAAGATCTCCCTCGCCCTCCCCTCCCTGCAACTGCCGGCGGACGCGCGCCCCTTCACAAGCCCGACCGCCGCCCCGCCGTCGATCGCGCCGGCGACGCCCGGCCCCGTCGCCCCGCAAGCGGCAGGAAACGGGAGGGATGCTTCACGGGATGCGACTTCACCCGCACCCGAGGGTGCAGCGGTTCGAGAGCCGGCGGTTTTCGGAGCGGAGATCGAGACCTACTTTGACACCATGGAACAGTTCCTCGGGGTCCAAAGCGATCTCATGCAGGCTTTTCTCGCCGAGCCCGCCCTGTCGGATCACGCGACTCCCGTTCACGCCATGGATGAAGCCCTGGACCCCGGCGGCGTGCAAGGGCCCGCCGAGGCGCGCGCGCCGGCCCCACATCTCTCTCATGCCGCGAAGTCCCCCCCGACGGTCACGGCGGAAACGATCCCGACCGATGCGACAGATGAAACCGCCGCTCCTGGAACGCTTCCGGAGGCAAGCGGAGCGCGCGCGGGCAAGCCGGGGCCGCTGGTCGGCGACATCATCTCCCTGACGCCCGGTGTGAATCTGACGGCCCGCCGGAGGCTCGCTCCGGAAACCGATCTCTTCCTGCAGCACCACACGCTCGGGGGACGCGCCTCTCGCCGCGACCCCGCTCTGACCGCACTCCCCATCATGCCACTCACCATGACCCTCGAGATGGCGGCCGAGGCGGCCCTCGCCCTCGCGGCCGGGATGAAGGTTGTCGAGCTGCGCGACATCCGGGCGAACCAATGGATCGACTTCGACGAGGGCAGCAGAACGCTCCTCATCACCGCGCAGCGGGAAGCCGGAGACCTGGTATGCGTAACCATCGCGCAGGCGGGAGAAGCGGCGGGTGGGACCTCGGACGCCCTGCCGCCCCTGTTCGAGGCGACCGCGCGCCTGGCCCCGGAACTCCCCGCGGCGCCGGCGGCGAGCCCCTTCAAACCCACCGACGCGGGCCCGTCCCGCTGGAATGCAGACACCCTCTACAAGACTGGTATGTCCCACGGCCCGAGCTTCCAGGGGGTCGAGAAGGTGGAACTCTGGGGAAAGGACGGGGTCACCGCACGGCTGGCCACCCTCCCCGCCGACGGATTGTTCGCCGGGGAGAGCGCACCCCGCTTCATCTTTGACCCCGCGCTCCTGGACGCGGCCGGGCAGCTGGTCGCCTTCTGGAACGGGGAGAAGGATCTCCGCGGCGTCATCTCGACGCCCTTCCGCATCGATTCGATCGCGCTCTACGGCCCGCCGCCTCCCCCCCATGCCCATCTCGCCGCGCGGGCGCGGGTCCAGCGGCTGGCCCCGGCTCATCTGCGGGCGGACTTCGAGGTCGATGCTCCGGAAGGGGGGCTCCTCCTCCGCGTTCGGGGCTGGGAGGACCGCTGCATCGATCTGCCGGAGCCGATGGTCGGGCTCACATCGAAATCGGAAGGCCTGACCCTGAGCGAGCGTTGGAAGGCGCCCGAGGCGCCCCTGGGCAACCCCATCGGTTTCCGCTGCCGCCGAGTTCACGCCTGGCCCCCGGGAACCTTCGAGGGTTCCGGCATGATCTGGCAGAAGCAGGTTGTTCACCTGATCCTGTCGCGCACGGAGCGTGAGGCATGGCGCGCACTCCGCCTACCGCCCCGCGCCCGGACCGAATGGCTCTTCGCCCGCGCGGCGGCCAAGGACGCCGTGTGCGAGCTGGCGCGGGAAAATCACCGAATCGATCTTTTGCCGGCCGACGTCGAGATCACGGCCACCGAACTCGGCCGGCCGCGCGTCGCGGGCGTGCTCGCAGAAATGCTCGAGCGTCCGCCAACCGTCTCCATTGCCCACGGCCGCGGCATCGCCGTGGGCATCGCGGCCGAGGGGGAAATGGATCTCGAACTGGGGATCGACGTCGAGCGCATGCGCCCCCTCAAGGAAGGCTTCGAGCGCATCGCCTTCTCGGAAGAAGATTTGGTGATTCTCGAGGGGGTCGGCGAGGACGCGCGCGCCGAGTGGTGGCTCCGCGCATGGTGCGCCAAGGAGGCGGCGGCCAAGGCCCTCGGAACCGGACTCGCGGGAAAGCCGCGCGATCTGGTCCTGCGCAAGCTCGATGAAAGCAACGGGATGATGGCGGTCGAAATCGGAGGAGAGCCGGCCCGCATGCGCCCTGCCTTCACCGGAGAGATCCTGGAAGTCTACACGCTACGCGAAAACGACCACATTGTCGCAGTCACAACGTGCAGAAGGAGTGAAACATGAGCACCGAAATGCAGGCCTCAACCGGATCCCGGGAAACGGTTATCAAGCAGGTGATCAACGTGCTGGAGGACATGACCAGCGACTGGGACATCGACTTCTCGGGAGACATCGGTGAATCGACGCAGCTCGTCAGCGATCTCGCCTTTGAATCAATCGACGTGGTGCACCTTATCGTTACCCTCGGTGAGATTTACCAGGAGAAGGACCTTGGCTTCGAGGAACTGCTGATCGAGGACGGGCGTTACGTCACGGACCTCAGCATCGCGCAGCTCGCCGACTTTCTGAACAGGAAGCTCATTGAGAGAGGAAACGTCTAGATGGCAAAGACGCTCCTACTCGGCCTCGACAGCATGACGTTCAGGGTTCTCGACGACCTCGTCGGCGAAGGGCGGCTGCCCTTCTTCGAGCGATGCCTGTCGGAGGGGGTCCGCGCGGATCTCATCTCCACACCGAACCCGCTGACCCCGCCGGGTTGGACCAGCATGATCACGGGCCAGGGACCGGGCGTGCACGGTGTGTACGACTTCATGCACTGGAGCGAGCACGAGCACGGCCCCTGGGGAAGACTCGTCACGTCGAACGAGGTGCGCTGCGAGACCATCGCGTCGATGGCGGACAGGCACGGCATGCGGGGGATCTGGCTCAATTTCCCGCTGATGTTTCCGGCGCCGCGCATCAAGGGGTTCGTGGTGCCCGGCTACATCACGGCCAGGCAGTTGCGCACAAGCATCTACCCCCGGTCGCTCTACGACCGCATCCGCGCACTCCCCGACTTCGATCCGAAGGAGTTCAGCTGGAACATGGAGGAGAACCGTCGGGCTGTGGACGGCCTTCCGGCGGAAGAATACGAGCGCTGGATAGGCTACTACATCACCAAGGATCGCCACTGGTTTCACGTGGCCCGCATGCTGATCACGGAAGAAGCGTGGGATCTGGCGGCGATAGTCTTCGAGGGCGTCGACCGGCTCCAACACCTCGTCTGGCGCTTCCTCGATCCCGCCCTGAAGGACACGCTTTCCAGCGACTGGGAACGCCGGATCCGGGACCTCGCCTTGGATTACTTCGTCCAGATCGACGCGCAGCTGGCCGAGCTGATGGCCATCGCCGGCCCTGAAACCCGGGTCATCATCGCCTCCGACCACGGTGCCGGCCCCAGCACGGAGATCTTCTTTCCGAACGTCCTGCTCTCGAAGCTCGGCTATCTGAAGTGGAAGAACCAGGGCCCCACGGTGCCGGACGATCAGCTCACGGCGCCTTACATCTTTGACTTCTACAAGTCGATCGACTGGCCCGCAACGACCGCCTACCTGCGATCGTCCAGCGCCAACGGCATCTACATACGACGGGCCGAGCGCGGATGGGGCGGCGTCACAGAGGCGGACTACGCCGCCTTCCGGGAAAAGCTGATCGGCGATCTTCTGGGCTACATCGACCCGCGCGACGGCAAGCCCATCATCACCCGGGTCATGACCCGTGAGGAGGCCTACCCGGGACCGGCTATGGAGGACGCGCCTGATATCACGCTCTTCCTGCGCGACGGCGGGCACCCCGCGGTGCTCAACTCGAATGAGATCGTGAGGTCCCGCCACGAGGTGAGCGGGATGCACCGGCACGAAGGGGTTTTCATCGCCCTCGGGCCCGGCCTGCGGCACGGCCTGTCGCTACCGCCCCGCGGGATCGCCGACGTGACCCCCACGATGCTCTACTGCCTGGGGCTCCCGATCCCCGAGGGGCTCGATGGAAATTTCGTGCGAGAGGCCTTCGAGAAGGACCAGCTGGCCGCCGAGCCTGTACGCTACGAACACGTGGATGCGCAGGCTGAGAAGCGATCCCAGAGCCCCGAGGAGAGCATGAACGCGGAGGACGAGGCGACTGTGCTCGAGCGACTCCGGCAACTCGGATACATGGACTGACAGGCGGAGATGATGGCGAAAGCCAACCTTAAAGGGATTCCAGTGCACTACACCCAGTCGGGCGAGGGCCCCGATCTGATCCTCGTACATGGCCTCGCCGCCGATCTCTCCTTCTGGTACTTGCGGGTGGTCCCCCGGCTGGCGGTCGGGCGACGCGTCACGGTCTACGACCTGCGCGGGCACGGCCTCAGCGGAATGCCCCAGGCGGGCTATGCCCCGGCGGATCTGGCGGAAGAGCTCGAGGCTCTGATGGATCACCTCGGCATCGAACAGGCGCATCTGGGCGGCCACAGCTTCGGCGGCGCCGTGGCGCTCCAGCTCGCGCTCCAGGCGCCGCGCCGCGTCCGCAGTCTGCTGCTCTTCGACGTGAGGCTCCCCCAGCTTCAGCCCCTTCCCGCCACAGGGGATAGCGACTTCTGGCGAGAGCGGCGCGACGCGCTTCGTGCGCTCGGCGTCGAGGTGAGCGAGCAGACGCCGAAGATTCTCTACTCGCTTCTCGAGGAGATCGCGGAGCGACCCGCCGGTGGAAACGGCGGTGTTTCTCCACGGCAGGGCTTCGGCGGCTGGAGGCCCGGCAGCCGGATGGCACGCCGGTGGGAACGGCTGCGGAACGAGACACGCATGGCCGAGGAAATCAGCGATTGCCGCACACTCAATGCCACCGAGCTTTCGCGCCTGGGGCATCCCGCACTTCTCTCCTTCGGGGAACGATCCCGCTCCCTCGACACCTGCAGGGCCCTCGAGAAGTGCCTGCCCAACCACCGCACGGTAATCCATCCGGGCGTGGGCCACTTTTTCCCGACGGTCCGTCCGGACCTGGTCGTAGAGGACACCCACACCTTCCTCGATGAGGTGGAATCGACCGACTCCCATCGGAGCCCGGATGGAAGGGGGGGCGGATGAGGCTTGCGCGCGAGGCGTCGCTCCCGGATGACGTCCGGATTGCGCCCCCGGGGCTCGACCTGGAGAACTTCAAGCAGATAGGCGTGCGGGGCGTGGGGGATCCGCACAATGCCTACGCCCACTCGATGGTCTGGTTCAAGGGGTGCGTCTACGTCGGGACCTCACGAAACAACCTTTGGATGGTCAAGCGGCGGGGGCGGATCGTCCCCCCGCCGGAGATGGAATGCTGGCCCGTCAACGTGCCCGACCCGATGCCGCCGGAGAAGATGCGCGCGCAGATTCTCCGCTACGACCCCCGCCGGGAGGAGTGGAAGCTGGTCTACCAGTCACCCCTGATCATGCGCGACGGCGCGCCTTTCACCCGGGATCTGGGATACCGGGGGATGCTGGTCTTTCAGGGCCGCAGCGATCCCGAGCCGGCGCTTTACGCCGCCGGGATCTCGGCCACCGGTCTCAACATGCTCCGCTCCGTGGACGGTGAGCATTTCGAAGAGGTCGGTGAGCCGGGCTTCGGCGACCCCCGCATGGTGTCGGCCCGGTCGATGCTCGAGTGGCGCGGACGCATGTACGTCACGCCCGTCGGCTCGGTGGGCAAGACGCCGAACGAAACAGACGTGCCGGTGATCCTCGAGTCGGACGATCCGGCCTCGGGAGAGTGGCGCGAGATCTGCATTCCCGCCTTCGGTGACGATACGAACAAGGCCGTGGCGGAGATGGCCGTGTTCGACGATCACCTCTACGCCGCCACCCTCAACCCGAGCTGCGGTTTCCAACTCTACAAGACCCGGGGCGAAGGGGAGCCACCTTACGCGTGGACGCGCGTGATGACGGGGGGGGGCTTTCGCGGCTACCTGAACGAAGGACTCGCCCACATGTGCGAGTTCGGGGGGGCCCTCTACCTCGCAACGGGCATTGCCGGGGGGGGCTACAACAGGTGGCACAACATCGGCCCCGCGGCTGCGGAGCTTCTGCGCCTCTATCCGGACGGGACCTGGGACCTCCTCATCGGCGCGCCCCGACTTACCCCTGACGGGCTGAAGCTCCCCCTCTCGGGCCTTGGGGCCGGCTTCAACCATCCGCTGAACGGCTACATGTGGCGCGTCTGCGAGCACGAGGGATGGCTCTACGTGGGAACCTACAACTCGGCCGTCTTCTTCCCGTTCAAACCCATCCGGATCCCCGAGAAAGTGTTCGAACTGCTGAAGCTTCGCGACATGGACGAGTTCCTTTCCCGCTACGGCGGCTGCCACCTCTGGCGAACCCAGGACGGAGAGCATTTCTACCCGATCACGACGGACGGTTTTGGCTCGGCCTACAACTACGGCGTGCGGCAACTCCTCTCCACCCGCTCCGGCCTGTTCGTCGGCACTGCAAACCCTTTCGGTCCCGAGGTCGGCGTGAAGCGGGCCGGCAAGTGGCGTTACGAGGCAAACCCCCGCGGGGGGCTCGAAATCTGGCTGGGAGATCGCAACGGGAACCAGGGCCGCGCCGCGCCGCCTCCCCATCGCGACACGGCGGTGACCGAACAACGCTCTACCCTCGCCTCCCTCGCGAGCGTTTTACGGGCTCTGGTCTACGCCCGGGTGACGGAAGCGTTCTACGGGGAGAGCGGGTACTCGCAAATGGGCTACTGGGACGCCGGTGCAGAGAGCGCGAAACGGGCCTGCGATGATCTGATGGAGAAGCTGGTCGCCCTCGACCCGGCCAAGCGCGGTCCCGTGCTCAACGTCACGGTCTGCGATCAGGGCGCGACGTCCGAAGCGCTTGCCCGCCACTATCCCGAAGAAGAGATCACCGGCACGGACGTCTTCCCACTTTCCCTCGACTTTGCAGTGAAGCGGCTTACCCGGGCGACCTTCAAGCTAGCCTACCCGCCGCGCCTTGATTTCCCCGACGCCTCGTTCAATGCCATCTACTGCGTCGAGCGCGTTTGCTACTTCAATACGCGGCGGGAGTTCCTGAAGGAGGCCTTCCGAGTGTTGAAACCCGGCGGGCGGCTCGTTCTCTCCGACGTCCTGTACACGCGCACCGGCGAGGCGCTGAACATCGACCGGCACAGGCAGAACTACCTGGCCAACCCGGCCGCCTACGAGAAGCTCCTCCGGAAGATGGGTTTCGAGAACATTCAGATGACGGACGCGACCGAGCCCTGCGCCAGAGCCTACCTGGACCAGATTCGCGGCCACTTCATGGAGGCGTTTCTCTCAAGAGAAATAAGCGAGGGGGACTTTAACACGCTCATGAGCCTGCTTTCGGTCCACGTGCTTTTCCTGAGTCACTACGTGCTCGCAGGGGCAACGCGGCCCGCTTAGAGGAGATCTTCATGCCGGCGACGGCGATCAATACGTCTTACGAGGCGCACTCGGCGGAGCCCGAGTACATCGAGACAAACCGGGGCCTCATCCGTTCCCTGGACTTCTCGAAGGTGGACCGCCTCCTGGACCTTGCCTGCGGGACGGGGCTTCTGAGCGACCTCGTGCTGGAAGTACGTTCCGGCGTCGGGATCTTCGCCCTCGATCTCGACCGGCAGCAGCTCCAGCTTACGGAAGAGCGTTTCCGGGAAAAGGGACTTTACGAGAACAACGGCGCGGCCGCGGCCGAACCGGAGGGGGCGACTTTCCTCCTCGTCGAGGGAAGCGCCGACGCGATCCCTTTCGCTACCGGAACGATGGACGCGGTTCTCATGGGCAACTCGATCCACAACCTTCCCGATCCCGACCGGCTCATCAGGGAGGTACGTCGCGTCCTCCGCCCGGGCGGCCTCTTCGCCTTCAACAGCGCCTTCTACGCCGGTACATACGTACCGGGCACCGAGAAATTTCATCAGGCCTGGGTGAAAGAGGCGCTCATCTTCGTGTTGAACAGAGATCGGGAGCTCCGCGCGAAGGGGCTTCCCGGCGTGAAGCGCAAGCGGGGGACCGCGCCGCGCGCCTCCATCCGTCCCTGGCTCATTCCCGAGCAGTGGAAGGAACTCGTGGAGCGGAACGGTTTCCAGGTCACGCGCCTGTACCAGCGCGACGTCGCGATGACGCGGCAAAGTTACGAAACCGTGGGCTCCTACGCCGGCTTCGCCGCCGTCGTGCTCGCGGGCTACCCCCCCGAGCTGGCCTGCGAAGCGCTGAAGACGGCCGTTCCGGTGGCCCTCGCCCAGACTGGTTTCAGCACGGTTCCCGCGCGCTGGCTGGAGGTCGCCGCGGTGAGGACCGACGGTTCGCCTCCTCCGGCGGGGGGCGGCGAATGACTGCCCGGCGCCTGGAAGGAAAGGTGGCGATCGTCACCGGAGGCTCGAGCGGCATCGGCCAGGGGGCCTGCCTCGCCCTGGCCGCCGAGGGGGCCAAGGTGGTGGTCGTCGGCCGCACGACCGCGCACGTCGAGGAGACCCTCCGGAAAATTGACGCGCTTCCCGGCTCCACCCCCGACGCGCGCATGGGACTCACGCTGGACGTGACCCGTGAGTTGGACATGGCCGAGATGGCGCGACGGACCGTGGAGCGCTTCGGCCGCATCAACGTCCTCGTCGCATCCGCGGGAATCTCCTTCGGTACCGCGGAGACCCGGGGAAGCAGGACCTCAGTGGCGCAGATACCCATCGCGACCTGGGACGAAATCATGAGCGTCAACCTGAAGGGGATGTTCCTTTCGGATCGCGCGGTTCTGCGCGTCATGATGGAGCAAGGCGAGGGTGACATCGTGAACGTCTCCTCTTCTCTGGGCACCACCAACGGCTGGGCACACGCCTCTGCCTACTGCGCCTCGAAGTTCGGCGTGATGGGGCTGTCGCAAGCGCTTGCTGAGGAGGCCCGGATGCAGGGGGTCCGGGTACAGGTCATGGTCCCCGACGCGGTCGACACGCCAATGCTCCGGCAGTCCCACCTGGCGGTCTTTGGCGCCCTGACCATCGCGCAGACCGGCGATCTCATCGTCGAGATGGTGACCCGGCCGAGGGATATGCTGCTCGTGAACCCGATGATTGAACCCTTTGGTACCTGGGAGAAACCGGGGCGGGGAACAGGCTTTTCCGTCTGACGAGGACCTGAACGCTCGCGGATCATCCGCGGGAGAAGGAGACGTGATGCAGGGGAACACCGGAGGGGAGACGCACCGACTGGAGAGTGCCGTCGCCATCGTGACGGGCGGCGGAAGTGGGATCGGCCACGCCACCTGCCTGTGGCTTGCCGCGGAGGGCGCGCGCGTCGTGGCGGTGGACGTCGATCCGGAGCGCGCGGAGGAGACGGCGAAGCAGATCGAAAAGGAGACAGGCGGCGAGAGCCTCGCGCTGGCCTTGAACGTCCGCCGCGAGGAGGAGATGGAGGCGATGGCGGCCCGCACGCTGGAGCGATTCGGGCGCATCGACATCCTGGTGCACAGCGCGGGTATCCTCCATCCGAAGGGCGGACAACCGAAGGTCATGGCGGAGCTCTCGATCGAGGAGTGGGACGCGATCGTCGAGACCAACCTCCGCGGAACCTTCCTGGCGAACCGTGCCGTGATCCAGACCATGATCGGTCAGCGCGGCGGCCAGATCATCAACATCTCATCGACCCTCGGGAGGAAGGCAGAGGCCTTCGAGTCAGCCTACAGCGCCTCGAAGTTCGGCGTGATCGGACACTCGGAATCGCTCGCCGAAGAGGTCCGCCCCTTCGGAATCAAGGTGATGGTGGTCTGCCCGGGCGCGGTGGCCACGAAACTCTGGGAGCAGAACGGTCCCATCGGCGCGCCGAAGTTCGCGCTGCCGCCGGAACGCGTCGCCGATTTAATCGGCTATCTCGTGACGCTGCCACCGGATACGATCCTGCAGAACGTGGTGGTCATGCCCTTCCAGACCCGGCGTCGGAAGAAGAAGCCCGCCGGCACGGAGAGCGGCGCCGCGCCGGGGGAGAAGAGCTGATGCGCTGGGTTCCGCAGAGTTCGGGCGTTAGCGATGGGGTGCAGACGCACGTACGCCGCAGCCAGGTGCTTTTCGAGAACCGCCACTATGACGAAGCTGCGGCCGAGGCGCGCGCAATCCTGGAGGGCGATCCCCGATCGCCCCTGGCTCACACGATGCTCGCAAGAATTCACATAGTCCAGGGAGATCTCGATAAGGCGAGGTCCGAGTGCGAGAGGGCCATCGCCTCAAATCCAAGGCAAGCGGAGGCCCGTCTTCTGATTGCTCACATCTACCACCGGCGGGGGCTCCAGGCCCAGGCCATCACGGCCTACCGCGAGGCCCTGGCTCTGCGTTCTGATTTCACGGAGGCGCGCCTCAGCCTTGCGTACCTTTATAAGGAACTGGACAGCCACCGGGAGGTGATCCGCGAGACGGAGCGCGCTTTGGAGAAGGAGCCTGATCTCCTTCCGGCCCGGCTGCTGCTTGCCGAGGCACGCCTCGCCCTGGGAGATGTGAAAAAGGCGCTGGAAGACGCCCGAGAGGCCGTTCGACTGAACCCGCAGCTCCCGCAGGCTCACCACCTGGCCGGAAATTGCCTGATGTCGCTCGGGCGCTATCAGGAAGCCGGAAGAGCATTCGACGAGGCCACTGCGGCGAACCCCGTCGCCCTCGTCGGACTGGTCTCCGGCGCAGCCCGTCTCCTGGAGGAGCGCCAGCTGGACGAGGCCCTCGCCCTGTGCGACAAGGCGGAGATCCTTCAACCGAGGTTCGCCGGCACGGCCGCCCTCCGGGGGATCATCCTTCTCGAGAACGACCTCGCGCGCGAGGCCATCGACTCACTTCGGCAGGCGCAAAGGCGGATGCCGGGCAGCGCTGCCATTCTCTACCATCTCGGCCGGGCCTACGAGCGCCTGGGCCAGCGGCTTGAGGCCGAGACGAGCTACCAGGAGGCGCTCCGGCACAACCCGATGATGGGGGAGGCCCGCGCCAGGCTCGCGAACCTCTACTCGGCACGCGGCGATGGCAAGGCGGCTCTCACCGCCTTCACCCGAACACTCGCGGCGACCCGACCCGTCGATCACCAGGAAGGCACGGATCTAGGATTACCCACGTTACCCAGCTGACGGAGATGTCATGAAACATCGAAAACCCACCTCTGGCGACCGGCGCTCCATGTTTCAGCGCCTGGTGCAACGGCGCGGGAAGGCAGAGCACGAACGCGGCATTCAGCAAAGGCAGTCGCTGGAGGGCCTCAGGCTCGCCGCACTCATGAAGCAGATGCAGGCGCTGCAAGCCATTCAGGGATTCCAGGAGCTTGCCCCCCGGCAGAAGACCGACGGCGGACGGTCACAGGTCCCGACGAACCGCGAGGAGCGGGCGCGCCAGCGCCAGTGGCTGGAGTACAAGGCCGACTGGCTCCAGGCGATGCTTGAGGACGCGCTTTTCCAGTTGGAATCACTCGATCATTTCGAGGCCGACTTGCCCGGGGACCAACATACGACTGCAAGAATTCCGAGCAACGGGGATGCGAAGCCGTCGGAGGGGTAAGGCGGACGATGAAACTACCTTCCGGGTTGACCCTGAGCGCGCTTCTTCTTGCGTTCTTTTTCGTGGACGGGTGTGCCTACGCGAAGGAAGCCGTCATGAAGGACATAGACAGGATTCCTGCTTCCTGTGAGGCGTCGAGCTTCGGACCGGGAGACTGGTTCCGAAAGACGAAATTCGAGGATCGCGCCCGCCGCTACATCGTGCATGTCCCGGCGGGCTACACCCCGACGCGTCGCTACCCGGTCGTGCTCATGTTCCATGGGGGGGGCGGCAGCGCCCTTGGCACGCGCACCTTTCCCGGGTGGGATTCCCTCGCGGACAGGGAGGGCTTCATCGTTGTCTATCCCGACGGGACGGGACTCCTGAAGCGGAAGCTCCACACCTTCAATGCCGGGAGCTGCTGTGGCCGCGCCATGAAGAAGAAGGTGAACGACGTCGGCTTCACCGCTGCGATTCTCGATGAGATGGGGAAAGCCTTCTGTATCGATCCCGCGCGGGTGTACGCAACGGGCTTCTCGAACGGGGCGATGATGAGTTACCGGCTCGGCTGCGAGCTGTCCCATCGCATCGCCGCGATCGGTCCCGTGGCGGGGACCCTTGGCATCAACGACTG